>CAMOEE010000044.1 GCA_946611835.1 uncultured Treponema sp.
GTTGAACCAGTTGAGGAAGCCGAAGCTCTTGAAGAAGTTTCGGAAGCCGAACCTGTCGAAGAAATCGCCCCTGTTGAAGAACTTGAATCTTTTGAAGAGCCGCTTCCTGCCCTTGACGAAGTCGCCGAAAGACCAGCCTTTGAATCCGAGTCAGCTGTCAGTGAGGAACTTGAACCTATAACAGATTTCGATGAAGAACTGAAATTCGGTGACGGTCGCATTGAGGATAGCGATGGCTCCAAGCCGGAATTCCACACCGTTACAAAAGAACACCTTGCTCTGAAATTCGATGAGGAGCTTGAAATGCTCCCGGAAGTCTCTGAGCGCGAAGAACTTGCGATTGATATAGCCCGCACCCTGGCAGCATTGCCAGAACAGGCGCCTCGCTGGGAAGACAATGAGAATGACGAGCTTGATTCTGAAGGCCTTACCCGAAAACCTTCTTATTCGGAACTTCATGATATTCAAAAACTCAAGGATGTCGCAAAGGTTATTGATGAAAAGGATGCCGAGCTTGAGGAACTTGAAGTTTTCGATCCCGAGAAGCAGAACGCAAATCAAAAGATTGTGGATACGGACTATTATGCTCCCCACATAATGGATAACAACATTCGCCCGGATGACGATATTTACAAGGACGAGGCACTCCTTGAGAAAATTGAATTCGGTGTACCGACGACCGAAATCTTGCAGGATGCGACGGACGATTCCATTGCCGATAATTTTTCCGCAGTTCAGCTGGATTACTCTTCCCTTGATGATGATGACCTCGATGAAAAACTGTACGGCGTGCAGAGTCAGCAGGAGCCGGTTGAAAGCGATCATTTCTTCACGAACACAGATGTCAAAGAAACAGAGAAGAAATTGAATGAAGCGGAAGAGCCTGAACAAATCGAAAGTGCAGAAGAAGTAAAATTTTTTGAAGAAGATACTCTAGCAACGCCAGATGCTGCCGATAATATAGAAGAGGCTGAAGAGCTTGAATCACTTGATGAACCGGAGGAAACCATGCCTTTTATGTTTACAAAATTTGCCGCAGTAACAAACGCTGACTTGCCAGAACTTTCACTCGATACTGATGATGCAATCGTCCAGGATAATGACGGAACTTTCCGTGTGACAAAATGGTCACAGCCAGACGGTCGACTTCCTCTTGATATGGATTTTAAGAGACTCGTTGATTCAATCATGCGCTAGGCCCTTTTATGAACAAAAACTACATTGTTCTGTCGATAGCCTACCTGATTTTTGCCATTCCTTTATCCGTAATGGATTCCAGAAAATTCAGAATTTCTCTTCCTCTCCTTTTTGCGGGGAGTCTGGTCCTTGTTTTGAGCCACATTTTCTTCCCTGTCATGCCGCTGACCTCTTGGCTCAAGAATCTTTCTGTTGCCCTCGTATCGTCTTTTCTGGTTTACTTTTGCACGCGAATTCTGACTGCTGACGGACTAGGTTTCGGGGATATGTTCTTCGGAATGTATTCTGCTGTGTTTACAGGATTTTATATGAACATGGTGGCCACTGTTTTTGCGGCCCTGCTGGGGGTTTTGTATTATTTGCTCCTGGCTCTTATGAGCAGGATTAAGAAGGGGCAGAGCGTGCACAGGCCGATTTTTGCGATTCCCTTTGTTCCCTTTATCACGGCCGGCAGTCTGCTCGCATTCTTTTTATTCCGTTTTATTGCTTAAAATATTTACTGACCGCCACCAATCAGGCTCTGCATCAGCTGAACGATCAGATAAATCTTTTTGTAGACATTAACGCCCAGCTCTTTGATTGGAGTTTCGGCAAAGCGGTCAAGCTCCTTCCAGTTTGTCATAAGTTCCGGACGCTGTTTCTGGTAATCCTCGATAAGCATTTTTGTGTTCTTGCCGAAGAGAATGAGCATTTTTGTGGCCCCGACGATGTATTCTTTTGCAAGATTGTTGGCATCTTTCAGGGTTGTTTTGATTATGCTTGCCGCCTCTTTGTCCCGGTCTGCCCGCGGAAGCAGGGTCTTGAGCTTAAGGCCGATTTCACCGTCATCTTCGGACAGTTTTTTGTCAAAGGCCGCTATGTTTTCTGAATATTCAAAAAGTGAGTTGTAAGCGTCGCTCATTTCAGAAGAGAGCGGGGTGGTTGACCATTTTCCACGGACAAGAACGAGATCCGCATATTCACGCACTTCTTTTTTGACATATTCGATAAGGAAAGCCTTGAGGTAGTTGAGCGGCTTCGTGAATTCAAATCCACCGAGATTCTTTTTGATAAAGTATGCGCTCTGCTCGTCCGTGTAGTTCTGCAGTGACTCAATGCTTGTTGTTCCAAAAATCTGGTTGAGAAGAGTGTCTGTCTTTGAGTTTTTAAGGGCGTTCTCAAGTTTGTTGAGCGTTGTCTGGGCATCGGTCTTTGTTTTTTCGATGTAGTCCTCGATAATCAGCTCCCGTTTTTCCTCAAATTTGACTTCGTAGAGCGGGTCTTTTGTGGTGAGCTGGATAATCATCTCAAAGATATGTGAATTTCGGATTTGCATGAGCCGGGAAGCGATTTTTGCCCACTGGCCAGCCTTGATTGGCTCGTTACCACCGCGCATTGTCTTTAAAAGCTGGAGAAGGTCTGTCCAGTCCTCGTTGAGAGGAAGGGCATAGAGAACCGTGAGAAAGTCTTTTAAGTCCTCGCTGATGTATGAGGCATCGATAGGATTTAATTTCGGGGAGCGGGTGAATTCATTCTCTCTTAATGTCGAGTCAAACTTTTTGAGAATGAAGAAGAAATCGAATGTACAGAATGACTTGAAGGCGAGAAGTTTCTGATAAAGGCCGTCGATTGACTGAATCTTTGCCTGGTCGAATTCGCCTGAGAAAGCCGCGATGTCACCCTTGATTTTTGCCTTGAGCTGCTGGAAGTCGCCGGTTTTTGCAGCTTCCTTGATAGCTTCCTCGGAAAGAGTTTCTGCGAGCTGCTTTTGATTGTCCGAGAGCCCGTTTGTGATTACGGTCGTTTTGTAGAAGGCCGGATTCTGCTGGCTGTTGAACAGGGTCTGGCAGTTTGAGAGAGCCTTGTATAAGTCATAGAAAAATTTTCCCATTAGAGGAAGAGCCTGATCTGAGCCGGCCTTGTAGAACTTGAAACGGGTTTTTGAAAGTGTTTTTGCGATAGCCTTGAGTTTCTTTTTTTTGGCCGCATCGGCATCCTTGCCGCCAATTAATGAGCCCAGAAGTCTCTGGAAAAATGATTCTTTTGCCATACTTTAAATATGCAGAATTCTTTCCATAAAGTCAAATGCTTTGATACTTCTTACCGGCCTGTTTATGGATATTTTAAGCGGCTTTAATGACAAATGTGTTTTTTTGTGTTATCTTTATTATTGAATTTTTCTTTAATTAAAAAATGATGGGCGGGGGTTATTCCTGTCCGCATGGAGGATTTTATGAAAAAAATTATGGGTGTGGTGCTGTCATCACTGTTGTGCAGCGCATCTCTTGCTGCTTACAACCCGCCGGCCGGAGGACAGAATGTTCTTCGCCTCACAGAACCTCAGTTGATTACAGGCGCTCATTCTGCCGCTGGTGGCGGAATTTTCGGCGTAACACCGGCGTCTATCGTTAATAATCCGGCTCTCACCGCATGGGAGCAGCGCATCACCCTTGATGTTGCAGGAACCCTCTTCATCAACACAAACACTGATTACAAACCCGGTGATCACACTCTGGGCGAGGGCTTTCAGGGCGCTCTTTTGATTCCTTCACGATGGTGCGTTTCTACGATTCTTTTCCAGGGTGTCTGGACAGAGGCTTTTGACATGCCAGTCGGCGATTCAATCAACCTCACAGGCGGCTTGTCAAAAGACATCACGGATCAGGTTTCTGTCGGCATGAACCTCAATTTCGGCCTTCTTTATGGCGATGTCGTTCACTCTGACTGGACTGCAAGCGTCGCATTCGGCGCCTTCTACAACTTCGGTGACCTTTTCTTCATGAAGAAGCTTCGTTTTGGTGTCTCAATGATGAATATTGGTAAAATGTATTCTTCAAGTGACAAGACACTCGGAATCAAATCTGCACAGGCCGTAAAAGACAAAAATTATAGTGATATTGAAGATTCAACCGCTTGGCCTGGAATCGCAACAATCCGTACCGGGGTGGCAGCTTCCATGCTTCAGACAAAAGACCTTGAACTTGGAACTTCCCTCGATTTCTCTTTCCCGGCTTATCAGGATTTCGTAATGGATCTTGGCGTTCAGCTTCAGATTAAAGATTTCCTCAAAATTTCTTCTTCATGGGAATTCGATGTTCAGGAATTTGCAAACGATGCAAAGAATCTTCTTCCTTCAATCGGTGTCAGCTTCAAATTCCTCTTCAACTCAAAGGACGGCTCTTATCTCGCAAACCGTGGATGGGCACAGAGCGATATGACTGTTTCCGGGGCCTACAAAAACCTCTACAAGAATGTCAACGCTGTCAGTGCTGGTGCAGTCCTCAATCTCGGACTTGCTGATACAAAGGCACCGGAAGTTATCATGTGGGATGGAGAATAGAGGAGATAATAAATGTTGAGAATTACAAAAATGAACAAAAAAATACTTGCATTTACGGCTTCGCTTTTTGTTTCGGGTCTTGCCTTTGCTGAAAAAGGTCCTGTTTATATCTCTCCGAACAACGATGGCAAGCAGGATGTCCTTGATGTTCCTATCAAAATCAAAGAAAGAAGATATGTCAAAGACTGGGCTTTCATCATCGAGAACGAAAAAGGCGATGTAGTCCGAACAATCGGCAACAAGGAAAAACGAGAGACAAGAATCACCTTCAAGACTTTCTGGAAGGCTCTTTTCACTCCAAAATCAGGCGTTACGATTCCTTCCTCTGTAATGTGGAACGGCATCATGGACGATGGTGAGGTTGCTCCGGACGGAACTTATCACTACTATATGACTGCAACTGATGACAACGGCAACACTGCCTCAACAAAAAAACTTACTGTCATCGTTGATAATACGCCGCCAGAGGTTCAGCTGGCCCAGCCTTCTTCAGGCGAGAAAGTCTTCGGTGAGGGTGCAAAACCTGTCCTTGCCGTCAAACAGAGCGGTTCTGAAGAAGACGAATGGAATGCCGTGTTCATGGATTCAAACGGAAAGATCGTCCGCTCATACAAGTGGACTTCCGGTTCCCCATTGAGCTTTGAATGGAACGGTTCTGATGATGCAGGTGCTCCTCTTCCTGACGGGGTTTATTCTTACAAAGTGTCAGCAACTGACCGTGCGGGCAACGACTCAAACCCTGCCTCAATCGCCAACATCATTTATTCTGCCGATAAGCCTGCGACAAACATCGCAATTTCTGGCAGCAAATATTTCTCTCCTAACGGCAACGGAATCAACGATACGATTTCATTCTTCGTAAAAATTCCTGTTCCTGACGCAAAATCAGTCAATAAGCTCGTTGAATGGGCCGTTAAAATCACAGACGGCAAAGGCAATGTCGTAAAGACTTTCAGCGGAAAGGACAATCCGCCGAGCCGTGTTGAATTCGACGGAAAGACTGACTCTGGCTCAGACGCTGCCGAAGGCTTGTATCAGGCCGTCGTAAGCGCAAAATATTCTAACGGTTACGAGCCTGACCTTGTAAAATCTCCGGAATTTACTTTGGATAAAACTCCGCCTGTGGCAAAAATCAAGGCAAACAGCCTCATTTTCTCTCCTGATGGCGACGGAAACTCAGATACTATGGTCATCTCTCAGGATATCGCCGCAAATTCAGGCTCTCCTGTCGAAAGCTGGACTGGAAAAATCGTGGATTCAGAGGGAAAAACAATCCGTGAGTTTGATTTTGGTTCATTCCCGCCAGAAACGGTCGTTTGGGATGGTCTTGATGATTCTTCTTCACTTGCCGCCAACGGAAAGTATAGGTACATTCTTTCTGCGACAGACCTCGCAGGAAACTCTTCAGAGACAAGCGTGGCAGACCTTACTCTCGACACAAGCAAAACCGAACTTTTGCTTGCTGTAAGCCCGACTGCATTCAACCCGGCCGGAGCCGACAAGTCTAAGACTTCTGTAAAACTCACTCCTGTAGTCAAGGCCGGAAGCTCAATCAATGAGTACACGGTTGAAATTAAAAACGCCAAAGGAAGCACTGTCTGGTCTATGAGTGGCACTTCACTTCCTGCTTCATTCACATGGAACGGTCTTTCTTCAGGCGGCGAGCGTTGTGACGACGGAAAATATGTTGCGACCCTCTCAACAAAATCTGCAAACGGAAGCGAGGCAAAGACTTCTACACAGGCCTTTGTAATTGACACCCTTGCACCAAAAGTCAGCGTTTCAGCTCCATACACCCTCTTCTCACCGGACGGAGACAGCCGCAAAGACACCCTGCCTCTCACCGTTGAGTCTTCATCAGAAGAAAAATGGACTGCCAGCATTTACGACTCAAAAAATCAGCTCGTGCGCTCTTACAACTGGCAGGGAAAAATCCCGGCAAAAGTTGAATGGAACGGTACAGACGCTGCAGGAAACAAAGTCGCTGACGGCACATACAGAATCGTATTCCTTTCTGAGGATGCGGCCGGCAACAAGGGCACGGCAGAAATCGCAAGCGTACAGGTTGATAACCGCGAGGCAAAGGCTTACATTACGGCCGAGCTTGACGCAGTCAGCCCCAACGGCGACAGCTTCCTTGAAAGCCAGAAACTTTCTCTGCGTCCTTCTCTCAAAGACGGAGTTGAAAGCTGGAGCGTTTCAATCGTAAGCCCTGAAGGCAAGGTAGTCAAATCATGGTCAGAAAAAGACCAGAAAGACATGCCTGCTGAAATTACATGGAACGGTCTTGATTCTGAGAACAAGGTTGCCGAGGGAATCTTCACTGCAAAACTCAGCATGGTTTATTCAAAGGGTAATGTAATTGATGTAAGCTCTTCTGCCTTCATTTGTTCTGTAACGCCACCACAGCTTACAGTCAAAACGGCTCCTCAATACTTCTCTCCTGATAACGACGGCGAGAACGATGACTTGTACATCCTGCTCAAAGGCAATGACATTGTTCCTCTTAAGAACTGGTCATTTACAATCAAGGATCCAAACGGAAAACCATTCTGGTCAACATCAGGAAAATCTTCTATTACTGAGCGAATCATCTGGGACGGTCGTGGTAAAAACGGCGAGCTTGTTCAGTCTGCAACTGACTATCCTTATACATTCACAGTTACCGATACTCTCGGTATGACAAGCACTGTGGAAGGCAAGATTGAGGTTGATATCCTCGTTATCCGAGTTGGTGACGTGCTCAAAATGGCAGTTCCTTCTATTATCTTCCGTCAGGATAAGGCTGACTTCGGAGTTCAGGTCCTTGACGCAAACGGTAAGGTTACAAAACCTGGCATTACTGAGGCTCAGGCCAAGAACAACGAGCGAATCCTTAAACGAATTGCACAGATTCTTAACAAATTCAAGAATTACACTGTCGTCGTCGAGGGACACGCAAATTCTGTCACTGGAACCGAGGCTGAAGAGACAAGCACTGCTAACGGAAACATTCCTCTTGAACCTCTTTCTAAGGAACGTGCTGAATTCGTCAAGGGCAAACTTGTCGGCTATGGCGTTTCTTCTGACAGACTTTCTGCTGTTGGCCGTGGAGGCCGTCAGCCGGTTGCTGCCCGTGGGGATAAAGACAACGCTTGGAAGAACAGACGAGTTGAATTCATCCTCAACAAATAGCATTTCTGCTGTGCCGGCAAAACTGACACAGCAGTCATTGACACAAATGACTGAAGCACTTTCAGAAAAACTGATTTCGCTGGCTCAAAAATATGAGTCAGCGGATTTTCTCAAAAAAGATCCGTCTCAGTTCATGCACCGTTTTTCCAGCGTGCGTGAATGTGAGACGGTTGCTTTTATTGCCGCAAACCTGGCTTTCGGCCGCCGGGAGCAGATTCTTGCCCATGTGGAAGCAATTTTAAGCGCGGCCGGCTCTTCTCCCTGTGACTGGATTTTAAATCAAAAATACAAAGATTTTTTCCCTGAAAATAATGTTTCTTTCTATCGCATGTACACCAACAGCGATATGCGTCTCTTTTTTGACGGTTTGAGGTACATTCTTGAAGAAAAGGAGACTATTGGAGACTTTTTTAAGGAGAAGTGGGCTGAAGAAAGTGAGGAAAAGAAAGAGAAAAATGGAGTTAGCGGCTTTTCTTCAAATGGTAAGTCTGCTCGAAAAGCTTCTGAAGATGGCAAAAAAAACTATCTTCACCAGGTGATTGCCTCGGCTTTTCCAGCCAGATGCGCCCTTCTTCCCCATTCAAAGGATTCCGCTGCCAAAAAAGTGAACATGCTTTTGCGCTGGCTGGTGCGGGACAATTCTCCGGTGGATTTGGGCTTGTGGAAATGGTTTTCAAAAAAAGACCTTTTGATGCCGCTGGACACCCATGTGATGCAGCAGTCAAATGAGCTTGGACTGATTAACTCAAAGTCAGCGAATCTGGGAACGGCAATAGAACTGACAAAAAAAGTCGCCGGAATTTTTCCCGACGACCCTGTAAAAGCTGATTATGCACTTTTCGGCTTAGGAGTGGCCTCGCAGGAGGCGAGGTAAAAGCTTACGGCTTAGGGATTGCAGGGGCGGCGAAGCCGTTGCCGAAACAAAGTGTAGGCAATGGAGCGGCAGCGGAACCCCGGAAAGCCCGACCCTCGCTTGCGAGGGAAAGCCCCATTTTATGCATTGAACTCTATCACGCTTCCAACCGCTGTTTTTTCGGCGTAAACAGACGACCTTCCCCGGTATGGGTTCATGAGGTTCATGCCGCCCAGCTGGTTTTTGATTCTGTTCATCTGGCTCTGGAGAAGGCTTCTGTTGCGCTCATTCTGCGCGAGAACCTGCTTCTGAAGGTTTGCCAAATCAAGCTGAAGCTGTTCAACCCTTGCATTATCGGCGACCGGCACTCCAGGCATAATCGCATTGTACATTCCCTGCATAGGGACGATGACTTTCTGAAGGCTTGCGAGATTTTTTACAATCTGATTCTCAAGCTCTGTATGGGCCATGATTGAATCAGTGTTCTCTTCGGTGATTTTTCCTTCCTGACTTTCAAGAACCATAAGATATTCCTGAAATTTGCTTCTCTGCTGCTCAAGAAGTTTTCTGAATCTTTTGAGGATTGCGACCCTTTCGTCAAGTTCTTCCTTTGAAAGTTCTTTTGACATAGACTTCTCCTGAAAATGCGCTTAGCCCGTAATGTTGAGGGTTCGCTGCGCCTGAGGAACTGAATCTGCCGCAGTGTTCTGAGAGGCAGCTTCCCATGCTGTGCACAAATCCTTGATCATTGTGAGAATTTGCTGAAGCTTTGCTTTGTCTTGTTTGATGTTGATATCCATCAGTTCTTTGTTAAAAAAGACATAGAGCGACATAAGATTCTGTGCGATCTGTCCGCCCTTATCCATGTCCAAAGAAACCTGAAGCTCGTTGATGATTTCCTGGGCTTTCATTACATGTTTTCCGAAAGCTTCAATTTCCAGAGCAGGAATTTTACCGTTTGTGTCAAAACATTTTTGTGCCGCTGAAAGTTCCCGAACCGCTCCCTGATAAAGAAGCACTACGAGTTTTCCCTGGCTTGCGGTTTTGACTGCTGTTGTCTGATAGGCTGCGTAAGGATTTCCAAATGCCATTTGTTTTCCCTCCCGAAAACAGATATCCTTTATAATTTTCGGTATCTGCAAGGGTGACTTTAGATTTTTCTCTTCTCTAAAACAGATTTTTTCGCTATATTTATATCATAATGGCAGATAATAACGAAAGAAAAAACGACGACGAAAAAAATAAATTTGACAAAGATCCTTATAATTTTTTCAAACTCGACCCGAACTCTGGTAACGATGACGACCCGAACAGAGGCAGGAAACCATTTAAATTTCCCTTTTTTACCCTGATGATTGCGGTGGTGCTCGCTCTTGCCTTCGTGAATATGTTCCTGATTCAAAAGCCGGAGACTTTAATCGACTTTTCTGAATTCAAGAAGCTTATCGAAGACGGCAAAATCGTTCAGGTTGAGATGGGTGAGAATGTTTTTGTAGGCTACGGTCCTGAAGAATTCTCCCTTTCCACCGAATCCGAGGAAAATCAGGCAATCAGGAATTTTCCCCTTGTCCGCCGTCCGCAGCAGCCTGCCAATCGCAAGGTTTACAAAACGACCGGCGTTCTCATGGCTAAATTTATCGAATTTCTGGACGAAAAAGGCGTTCAGTACAAATTTATTAACAAGCAGACGAACATTTTTGTTCAGATTCTCATAAATATTCTTCCCTTCCTCATTCTGCTGGCAATTTATTTCTTTATGTTCCGTAAGATGACCGGCGGAATGGGCGGAATCGGCTCAGTATTCGGAGGTGGCAGCAAAAGCAAGGCTGTCGATGAGGGCAAGGTAAAAACCCGCTTTGCAGATGTCGCTGGCGTTGACGAGGCAAAGGATGAGCTTGTTGAGGTCGTTGACTTCCTTAAATCCCCAAAAAAATACACTGACATTGGCGGAAAGATTCCTAAGGGCGTTCTTCTGGTCGGTCCTCCGGGAACAGGTAAAACTTTGCTTGCCCGTGCCGTCGCCGGTGAGGCAGGCGTTCCCTTCTTCCGTATCTCTGGCTCTGATTTCGTAGAGATGTTCGTCGGTGTTGGTGCAAGCCGGGTCCGGGATTTGTTCAAGCAGGCCCGGGAAAAGGCTCCCTGTATCATCTTTATTGATGAAATTGACGCAATCGGTAAGAGCCGAATGAACGGCTTCTCAAGCAATGACGAGCGCGAGCAGACTTTGAACCAGCTTCTGGTCGAGATGGACGGCTTTGACAACGAAAAGGGACTTATTATCCTTGCGGCGACAAACCGTGCCGACATCTTGGATCCGGCTCTGCTCAGACCAGGCCGCTTTGACCGTCAGGTTCCTGTCGAACGACCGGATGTAAAGGGCCGTGAAGCGATTCTCAGGATTCACGCCAAGAATGTAAAACTTGATGACACTGTTGATTTTGAGTCTCTCGCCCATGGAACTGTTGGCTTTGCGGGAGCCGATTTGGCAAATGTGGTAAACGAAGCAGCCCTTCTTGCTGTCCGAAACGGCCATGACAAAGTTTCTATGACTGACTTCAATGAGGCAATTGATAAAGTAAGCATCGGTCTCAAAAAGAAGAGCCGGAAAGACAACGAAAAGGAAATGCGGCTTGTTGCCGTTCACGAAACAGGACACGCCCTTGTTGCGGCATTCACACCTGAGCATACTCCTGTCAATAAAATCACTGTCGTTCCCCGCTCTCATGGTGTGGGTGGTTTTACCCAGTTCCGTGAAGAAAAAGAAGAAAAGCATTTTATGACCCGAAAAGACATGATAAATGAGGTCGATTCTTCTTTGGGTGGACGAGCTGCCGAGGAAATCATGCTGGGTGACATTTCGACAGGGGCATCAAACGACATTGCCCAGGCAACTGACATTATCAAGCGAATGATTACCGACTACGGTATGAGCGACAAATTCAAGAACATGACTCTGGGTAAGGGCGTCCTCGGAAATCGGGGCGGAGAACCGAATCTTGTGCGGGAATTCAGTGAGCAGACTCAGAATTTCATCGACGAAGAAATCGCCCGGATTATGGACGAGAGATACAATCATGTCCTTAATCTTCTCCGTGAGAAAAAGGACTTGCTTGAATACATTTCCAACCGCCTTATCGAAGTCGAGACAATGGATTCAAAGGAATTCAATGACATTATCAAGGCTCACGAGCACTGCGAGGATTTGACGGCAAGTGCGGTGCAGAAAGAATCTGCTGAAGCTGCAGCTACTGTCGCAGAAAGCGAGAATACATCAGAGGCTCACTCAGAAACAGCCATAGAACCTGCAGAAGCGGACAATTCTGAAAATCCTGACAGGGAAGGAGATTCTAAATGAAAAAACTTCTAACTCCCAAATTCTCACTTCTAACTTTCATCAGTGCGGCATTGTTTTTCTTCCTGTCTCCATTTGCCCTGTCAGCTCAGGGAATCCTCACCGCATCGTCTTTTTTCAAGTCTGTCTCCGAGAATTATGCCACAATCAAGGATTACGAGGCTGATATTGATATAAAGGCTTCTAAAAACACTATGAGCGGGCATCTTTCCTATAAAAATCCAAACCTTCTCAGAATCGATTTCACGAATCCTGAGGAGCAGGTAATCTGCTTTAACGGTGATTTGCTCACGATTTATCTTCCGGGAAGTGCGGCTATCCTCAACCAGAGCGTCGACACTTCCGCAAACAACAACGGTGCCAATCTTGCGACGGCTCAAGGGCTTTCTTTGCTCGGCCGCTACTATTCGCCGGCTTATGAGACCGGGCAGGAGCCCCTTCCCCTTGATGAGGGAAGCGACGAGATGGTCGTAAATCTTCTTTTGCACAGACGAAATGTCAGTGAGGCTTTCAGCACTATTAAGCTCTCAGTCTCGCCTGACACAATGTTGATCCGAAGAATATCGGCTACTACGCCTCAGGACGAGGAATTCGTCTTTGATTTCAAAAATTATGTGCTGAATCAGGGAATTTCTGACCAGCGTTTTATTTATGATCCACCGACATCGGCGAACAATTACAATAATTTCCTATTTTCGGAGTAAATAAAAAATGGAAAGCTATGGAGCACTTTTAAGAAAGGCAAGGGAAGAAAAAGGAATTGATTTCGAGACGATTGCCCGCGAAACTTCCATCACGCAGGAATATCTTGAGGCTCTTGAAAATGAAGATGTCCTTGTTTTTCCTGGCGAGCCCTATTTAGTCGGCTTCTTGAAAATTTATGCTGAATATCTTGAAATAGATGCTAATCATGTCCTCACTTTGTATAACGCAAAGAAAATTCAGGAAACACCGCCACCACTGGCCCTTACAGCAAGGGAAAGACCCCGCTTTTTAGTTCCGCTTCTCGTTTCAATCGGCGTCCTTCTTTTTGCCGGCCTTGTTGTCATGCTCACCCTTTTTGTCAGGGCCAAAATCGCAAAACATGCTGATGAACAGGCTCTTGCAAAAAACACAGAGTTCAAAAAATACGAGCTTACCGAAAAACCTTTTACGGGCCGCCTTTACAAAAGCGACCAGCTCATCATGGGCAGCGATGCTGGAAATATCTTCCTCACTGTCGCTGAAACTGAGGGAATTTTTGGCCTTGAGACTCCTGCCGGAATGCAGTATGTAGAGCTTTCAGAGGAGCTGGAAATCGATGCCGACGGAAATTCTGTTCCGGATTTGATTGTCTATGTTTCTGATGTTTCTCAGAAGAATGTGGACCGGGGTGCTGAAGTCAAGATTATGCTCAAGAATTCTTCTAATATTGCCGTGGCTTCCCCTGACGAAAATCAGATTCCGAATGCCGAAGATTTGCCGAAAGAGCAGGCTCGAACCGAGATTCTTTCTGATACAAGGGCTTATCCCTTCACGATTAACGCAAGCTTCCGTGGCGGCTGTCTCTTCCGCTACCGCCCTGACCGAAAAGAAACGGTTGAAGATTACTTTGCTTCCGGCGACATCGTTAACATGACAGCAAGCAATGGTATCCGATTGTGGATTTCAAACGGAAACGCCGTTAAGCTTCAGGTTGTCGCAAATTCCAAGACTTATGATTTGGCCGTTCCTCGTGCAGGCGAGGTAATTGCCCAGGACATCAAGTGGATTAAGGACACCGACGGCCGATATAAAATCGTTGTCGTGGATATTGATTAGGAAAACTGAAAACGGAAAGTTGAAAGTTGGGAACTTGCGGTGGTTGCTCAAAACTGAACCACGTTACATTGTCTATGAAATTTTTTATTGACCAGCACGGATGTGCAAAGAATCAGGTTGACGGCGAGCTTATCATCAATCTTCTCAAAAAAAAAGACTGGGAGCAGACTTTTGAAGCCTCTGAGGCTGATTTAATCGTTGTTAATTCTTGCGGATTCATTGAGTCTGCAAAGACCGAGAGCATTAACGCAGTGATGAGCGCCCGGCAGATGTATCCCAAGGCAAAAATTCTGCTCGCCGGCTGTCTTGCTGAGCGCTATGCCAATGATTTAAAAGACGATTTGACCGAGGCTGACGGTTTCTTTGGTAACGGAGACTTAAATCAAATTTACAAAGTGCTTGAGCCGCTTATGAAAAACGAGAGGCCTGTCCTTGTGCCTGAGCAGAAGGGCGTTTGCTGTGGCGACAGGAACCTTCTTCTTTCATTTAAGGGCACTGCTTTCGTAAAAATCACTGAGGGCTGCAATAACCGCTGCTCTTTCTGTGCAATTCCGATTATCCGTGGTGATTTGCGCAGTCGAAAGGCCGATGAAATCGTTTCTGAAATAAAGGAGCTGGTTTCAAAAGGCGTGTACGAAATCAATCTGATTGGTCAGGATCTTGCGGCCTACGGCACAGGAGCGACAGACGATTGTTTTGGCGACGGAAGAACATTCCTGCCAAACGGAACTCCGGGAAGCGAAGTTTTGACGCAGATGGACGCAGATGGACGCAGATTAAATGATGGTGAAAATAATGCCCGTGTAAATCCAGCTGAGTCTTCATCTAAATCTGAATCCGGTCTTGCCCGTCTTATCAAGATGATTTCCCGGATTGAGGGAACTTTTGCAGTCCGTCTTTTGTATATTCATCC
>CAMOEE010000045.1 GCA_946611835.1 uncultured Treponema sp.
GGGTAGGGAGCGACCCGCTTGCGGGGCAAAACTCACGAGGTGAGTTTCTTCGCTCCGCTTGCGCGAGTCTCGGTGAAGGCTGTGCCTGAACCGTTTCCCCTTCCATAAAAAATCGCTGTAACAAGGGCTCGTAAAATTCCTTTAGAATCGGGGAATCCGCTCCTTTTTCGACCTCAGAAAAACTTGACTCGCTTACGGTTAGACTTTCGGCATAGCGCACCAGAGAAAAATTCTTGTCAAATGCAACGGCGATAAAATCCGCAAGGTCGGCAAGGGCAAAACTAGCAAGGGAGCGGGCATCATCGGTGGTCAAATCGTGGGTAAGATTTGCAAGGTAATTTTCCATTCGGGAGCCGCGGGGAACATGGGCGCCAAAGACAAAGCGGTGGGCGTTCTCATAGCCCGAAGAAAAGGAATCATGCTTGCCCGGTCGCAGAATCGCCGTGATAAAATCAATCCAGTTAATCCACAAGTCTTTTTGCGCAACATAGCGGCGCAGATTGAAGGCCGTCGCCTCGTCTCCAGATTTCTCCGCCTTGTCCGCAAGTTTCAGGGCATTTTCTGAGCAGAGGGAAAAAAGTTTTGTGAGGCCTGTGCGGGAAAAAATCGCGTAATAGAGTTCAAGGCTCAAATCGAGCCAGCGGGTTTTATGACCGAGAGACTTGAAAAAGGCAGAGAGATAGGCACCGCTGGGATAAGCCGTGTTCAGCTGAACGATTGGCGGCTGGAGAATCAGAACATTCATTAAAATGCCGCCTTTATTTCTTCAAGCACTTTGAGGTCGCTGATTGCCTCTTCAAGCGGGGAGACAAGTTCGCTCGTTCCGTCCAGAAAATCTACTGCGTTCTGGATCATGCCGCTGAAGTAGCCGGTCTTTTTGGTCAGTTTGAGTTTTTGCCTGGTGAGGGAGTAAAAGCCCGTGTAGAGTTTTGATTCCTTGCGAAGGAAGAGTTCTGCAAAGCCGTTTCCGATGCAGATTTTACCCAGCGTGCCAAGGATTTCGATTCTGAATTCAAAGAATTTGCTGCGGCCGCTCATTTTGATTGTGACTTCGGGGATTGTTCCGAATCGTGAGGCTACCGATGAGTAGTGTGCGGTAAAGTTACGGACAATGCCTTTTTCGTCCTCGTAAATGCCAGTTACAAGAGGATTTTTGAGGATTGGGGAAGAAGACTCTTTGCTTGAAGCTGAATCTGCCAGGGCATTGGAATTTTGCCGATTTTCTACCGAACGGTCGTTAGTTACATCTTCTTTTTCAATATTTCCACCCAGCAAAAACTGAATTATGTCTACTAAATGAGTTCCGTCATGCAAAAGCGAATAAGTTCCGTCTTTTTCAAATTCTTCGCCGTAAATACGCAGGCCAGAATCAAGCTCGCCTGTGACAGACTGAATATCACCGATTTGTTCAATAAGACTTACGACCGATAGGTAATCTTTTGCAAAGCGTCGCTCATGGTTTACCATTACGGGAACGCCACATTCTTTGGCCTTGTCACGGATTTTTTCGGCTTCTTCTGAGTTGAGGGCGACCGGCTTTTCCAAAATTACAAGGCGGGGTTTATATTCAATGGCCTTGATACATTCTTCGAGATGATTGTCTTCATTTACAGCCACCGTGATTATATCCAGGCAGGTGACATTTTCGTAGAGTTCCTTGCTTGTCGGAAAAACGAGCGTGAAATCTTTTTTGCCGTTATGTTTTCGGACATATTTTCGCCAGTTTTCAAGATTCTCTTCGTTTGTATCGGCGGCTGCAATCAGTTTGATTCTCTTGTTTTCCAAAAGTGCCATTGTGTGGCTGGCGGGCTGTTCTCGCTTTTTGTCAAAGCCAAGTGTGAATCCGATTCTGCCTGTACCTACGATGGCGGCGATGTAACGATTTTGTTTCATATTGAAATTATAACATAATCCGAAAAAACTGCCACAAGGAGAGGCAAAAAGACAGTTGACTGCAAAAATTCTTGTCAAAACACGGATGTTTAATTATCTTTATAGAAGAAAAAGATTCTGAAACAGAGGTATTAAAATGGCTGAAGGATGCACGCACGATTGTTCAAGCTGCGGCTCAAATTGTAAATCTAAGGACTTGCGGGCGACTCTCCGCGAGGGAAGTTGTGTTAAAAAGGTAATCGGAATTGTTTCTGGTAAGGGTGGTGTCGGAAAATCTCTTGTAACGGCTCTCCTTGCTTCAAAATTGAAGAAAAACGGACTTAAAACAGCTGTTCTGGACGCTGACATTACGGGTCCTTCAATTCCGACAAGTTTTGGCGTTGCTGAGCAAAAAGCTATGGGCGACAAGTCCGGTGCGATTTATCCTGTCAAAACGGAAAGCGGCATCCAGCTTATGAGTATGAATTTTCTCCTTGAAAAAGAGACTGACCCTGTTTTGTGGCGCGGTCCTGTAATTGCGGGCGCGGTCAAACAGTTCTGGACGGATGTTGTCTGGAACGATGTCGATTATATGTTCGTGGATATGCCTCCCGGAACTGGCGATGTTCCCCTCACGGTTTTTCAGTCCCTTCCTATTGACGGAATTATCGTCGTCTCTTCTCCCCAGCAGCTTGTTCGCGTGATTGTGGAAAAGGCCGTAAAAATGGCAAACATGATGAAAGTGCCGATTGTAGGCCTTGTGGAAAACATGAGCTATGTAAAGTGCCCCCACTGTAACGAAGAAATCAAAGTCTTCGGCGAAAGCAACATCAACGGAATCGCAAAAGACTACGGAATCCCTGTTCTGGCAAGAATCCCCATGAGCGAGGATATTTCCAAAGCAATCGATGAAGGCGATGTAGAGCGGCTAGACGCAGAATTTTTGGATGCGGCAGTCGATTTGATAAAAGCGGTGTAAGGAGACACGAATTACACTGAATTAGTGTTAATTCGTGTTTAAAAGGAGCGCTATGACCCCACAAGAGGCTCGCGAAAAGGCGACGGCTAATTTCAAATCTGGAATGAATTGTACTCAGTCGGTGACGGCGGTTTTTGCTGAGGGCTTTGGCTTTTCGCCTGAGCAGATTGGCGCGCTTGTCCAGCCTTTTGGTGGCGGTATGAGCCGTATGCGTGAAGTTTGCGGAACTGTCAGCGGAATGCTCTTCTGTCTTGGAATGCTGAATTCCAAAAAAGCTAAGGCTGGCCTGAAAATAAATGGCCTGGGCGGAGATAAAGCACAGAAAGATGAGACTTATGCGACTGCCCAGAGTCTTGCGGCTGAATTCAGAAAAATCAATGGTTCGATTATCTGCCGTGAGCTTTTGGGACTTGTTCCCATGGGAAGCAGTGAAAAGCTGATGAATGCAAAAAAGGCTGATGCCCACGAGTTCTCTGTTCCTGTAAGTGAAGCCCGCACTGAAGAATATTACAAAAAAAGACCCTGCGCAGAATTATGCGGAATTGCCGCTGAAATTTTCCAAAGATTCTTAGATGAGCAAAGTGCCAGGGATTGTAGCTGCGGCGTCAGCCGTTGCGGAACGGAGTGGAGCAATGAAGCGGATAGCGGAACAGCGGAAAGCCCGACCGCCGAAGGCGGTGGCACCCAATGAAACTTTTTCTTGCTCCGATGGATGCCATTACCCATCAGGCATTCAGGAATCTGGTGGCTCGTTTTGGCGGATGTGACGAATATTTTAACGAGATGATAAATGCCTCGTCCCTGCTCAACAATGGTCCCTGGGAGAAATTTTATCTGCTGGAAGGGCCGGAAGCTGAGAAACTTGTCTGGCAGCTGACTGACAAAAACGGCGAGAAAATGGCTCAGGCGGCTTCTCTTCTGGCTGAACGAGGCGGAATTGGAATTGATTTGAACATGGGTTGCTCAGCTCCTCAGATTGCAAACACAGGTGCCGGAATCGCCTGGATGACTAAGCCCATTGAAGAAACGCAGGCTATGGTTCGTGCTGTAAAATCGGCCCTGGAGAATGCGGCTAAAGATGGCATGCCTGCAAAAAGACTTTCTGTAAAGCTTAGGCTTGGTGGTGAGGATTTTACCCCGCAAGGATTTTTTGAATTTACTGATATGCTGATTGATGAGGGGGTTCAAATGCTTACCCTTCATCCGAGAACAAAAAAACAGAAATACCGTGAGCATGCAAAATGGAATTTCGTTGAGGAACTGGCTTTGCGACATCCTGATATACCTGTCATTTTGAATGGCGATGTCAAAGATAAGGCTAGTTTTGAAGAAGCACAAAAGGCGGCTCCTCATGCATATGGCGTGATGATTGCTCGTGCCGCCGTTCAGAAACCCTGGATTTTTGCGGAACTGAAAAATATGTCTCGTCCGGATTCTGGCTCTGTTAGTGCTGAGCAGCTTGCACTGGATTTTATTGATGATGTCGAAAAATGTCAGCCGGCAGAATTCTGGAAAACCAGGCTTCAGAGATTTTTTGCCTATTACTGCCTGAATTTTAGCTTCGCACATTATTTCCAGACTCAAATGCTCAATGCAAAGGATAATGACGATGCTCGCGCCCGTTTAAAAGAGTATTTTGAAAAGTGCCCTGATGATAAAAAAGTGATATAGACTTTAAATTTATTAAATAAATCTTTAAACCCTTGAATTTTTCATATTTTTGCTTAAAATAAAAGTAAGAATTTTCCAATAATACGAAAAAGTTGAGGTGTAATATGAAAGTAACAAGATTTTTCAAGGCTTTTATTTTGTTTGCATCATTTAGCCTTTCAGCTCAGACAGCACAAGAAATAGCAAAAATTTATTGTGATTTGGATCGTGTTCCAGATTTTAACTATTCGGTTCTGCTTCTTGAAAATATCGAAAAGAACGGAAAGTCAGAAGTCCTGGAAGTCAAACAGTATGGTAGTGGTGTTGATAACGGCCTTAAAAATGTTGCTTTTGATTTCGTAGCTCCTGCAAGCGTTAAGGGAATGCGAGTTCTTCAGCTCGAAAAACTCAAGAAAGCTGATGACCGCTGGGTCTACCAGCCAAAACTTCGTCAGTCACGGCGAATCCCAATGACAGAGCGAACAAAGCAGTTTGGTGGAACAGAATTCACTTACAACGATATGACAATCCGAAATGATGACGAGGACAAAAATGTAATCGTTGATGCCAATGCAAAAATCACTGTCGGTGATTATTCATACACTTGCTGGAAAATGCGTTCTGATCCTTACAAGCGAAGTGAAGTCGAGTATCATTATCGGGTTTCATGGTTTGATAAAAAAACTTACATTCCTGTCCGAATCGAATTTTACGATATAAAAGACAAACTGATTAAAACTTACGAATGTCTAAAAATTGAGATGGTCAAAGGCAAGACAGGTATTGAGTACCCGCTTCGTCGTAAGAATGTCATCACAAACCTTAAGACTGGTCGAAAAACTGTCGCTACTGTAAAAGAATTCGTCTTTGATGAGCCAATTTCTGACGGCTATTTCACACAGAACTGGCTGACAACAGGTAAGGCTCCAAAAGGAAAGGCGAAAAAATAAAACTTGATTCTACAAGAAGAATTTTAATACTATCTAAAACTTGCATATAAATTCTTTTTGTTATAAAATACTTATACTTAATTAAAGAAAAGGAGCTTTGTCATGGCATTAAAAAAATCTTACTCAAAAGATAAGAAAACTTGCAATGTTACATTCACGGTTTCTCCAGAAGCAGCTCAGGGTGCTCAGACAATCATGATTGCTGGAGATTTTAACAGCTGGAGCAGCACCGAAACACCTCTTAAAAAGGGTAAGGATGGCACTTTCTCTGTAAAACTCGCTCTTGAAGCTGGAAAAGAGTACCAGTTCCGCTATCTTCTTGATGGTTCTCGCTGGGAAAACGATTGGGCCGCAGACAAATATATCCCAGCTCCATTTAGCTCAGCCGACAATTCAGTAGTTATCTGCTAAGTTTGGTTAAAAAAAGCAAAGGCACTCAAAGCGAGTGCCTTTTGTGTTTTAAATGCGCCACACGGATGTGGCGTAAAGGGAAGTTAAGGCATATGAATTACTTCACGGGGTTTGCTGCCGTTTGCGGGGCCAACGATTCCTCGTGCTTCCATATCTTCTACAAGGCGGGCTGCCCTGTTGTAGCCAATCTTCAAGCGGCGCTGAATGTAACTTGCGCTTGCTTTTCCTGCCTGAACAACAATCTGCAAAGCCTGATCATAAAGCGGGTCTTCGCCATCGCTGAAAAGTCCCGGTTCGTTGTCTTCCTCTTCATCGTCATCAACAAAGATTTCGTCATCGATGTAGTCTGGTCCGCCGAATGATTTGACATAATCCACAACATTTTCAACCTCGTTGTCGCTGACCAAGGTTCCCTGAATTCGGGTAGGAATTGGGTTTACGGCAGAAGTGTAGAGCATATCACCTTTGCCGAGCAGCTTTTCTGCACCCGTGCTGTCTATAATGATATTTGAGTCTGTTCGGCTCGCTACCATGAATGCGATTCGGCTCGGGATGTTTGCCTTGATAAGACCCGTGATTACATTTACTGAAGGCCGCTGGGTTGCAAGGACCAGGTGAATACCGACGGCACGGCTCATTGCGGTAAGTCGTGCAACATTCGTTTCAAGCTCTTTTCCGCTCGTTGCCATGAGGTCGGCAAATTCGTCGATGATTACAACGATGTAAGGAAGTTTTTCTGTCGCAATCTTGCGCTCCCGGATTCGGGTGTTGTAGCTTACGATGTCACGGACGCCCATTCCGTCGAGGAGGGCATAGCGGCGCTCCATCTCGCAGATACAGTATTGAAGAACCTGCAAGGCTCGTTTTGGTTCTGTTACGACCGGCGTTAGCAGGTGAGGAATGTCGTTGTAAAGTTTAAGCTCAACTACTTTCGGGTCAACCATAATCAGTTTAACATCGTTTGGCGAGCGGTTATACAAAATTGAAAGAATGATTGAGTTGACGCAGACAGATTTACCGGCACCTGTTGCACCTGCTATCAAGAGGTGCGGAGTTTTTGCGATGTCTATAATCTGTGACTGGCCGGAAATGTCTTTTCCCAAAATTACTGGAACAGCCATCTTTTTGAATTCTGGAAGAGGCTGCTCAATGATTTCTCGGAAGGAAACGATTGCCCGCTCTTTGTTCGGAATTTCTATACCAACAGCGTGTTTTCCTGGAATTGGGGCGACGATACGGACTGATTTTGCGGCCAGCGCAAGGGCAATGTTGTCCTGCAGATTGACGATTTTGCTTAGTTTTACGCCAGGAGCTGGAAGAAGCTCGAACATGGTGACAACCGGGCCTTTTCGGATTCCTGTGACTTCGGCCTCAATTCCGAATTCATTCAGGGTCTGTTTGAGATTTTGGCCAGCGGCTTTTGTTTCGTCATCGATACGCCAGTATTCATCGTTTTCGAATTTTTCAAGCAAATCGGTCGGAATCTTGTATTCGCTCAGTTTGCGTGTCGTTTTTTGTGCTTCTGCCTCAGTCTCTGTGTTTGCACCCTTGTATTGTGCGAGAGAATCACGGGCTGGAAGAAGGTCTTCCGGGTTTTTGACAACAGGATTAGCAGCGGCATCTGCTTCCATCTGGGAGAAAATATCCTCAACTCCCAGTGATTCTTCATCGACATCCTCTTCACTAAAATCTTCTTCAGACTCTTCTTCGCGGATTTCTGAAATATCATCCAGAACGGGTTCTTCTATAATATCATCAATTTCTTCGGGAACCTTGATTTCTTCCTCAATCTCATCAGGCTCGTTTATTTCTTCTTCTGCTTCATCGAAGTCTGGGTCTTCTATGATTTCTTCGGCGACCTGACTTTCTTCTTCTGCTTCAAACTTTGGCTCTTCATCGAAGTCTGAGTCTTCTATTATTTCTTCAACGGTCTGACTTTCTTCCTCATTGTCGAAATTTGTTTCCTCTGCATCAAAAACCGGCTCATCAAATTCGACTGGACTCATGTCTTCCATTTCATCGAATTCGCTCCTGAAGTCGCTCTGGAAATCTTCGGAATTAGCAGGCAGTTTTTCCTCGTTCAAATCTTCGTCATCGTTATAGAGGCGGTCCATTTCACTGAGAAGGGCATCGTCATCCTGGATTATTGTGTCATCATCCTGTCCGGGTTCTTCCTCATCCTCAAAATCAGGGAGCGTAACATCATGAATCTTTGAATCATCTTCTTCGATCACAGTTGGTTCTTCAGGCTCTTCCTCGTCCTCGAAATCAGGGAGCGTAACATCATGAATCTTTGAATCAAGTTCTTCTTCGATTACAGTCGGTTCTTCAGGCTCTTTTTCGTTTTCTTTTTCCTGCTGGTCAAAAATATGCTCAAAAGGAGAAGGTTCTTCCGGAAGTTCCGGCTCGGCAAAATCATCCTCTTCAAGAATTTCATCTTCTTCTACTGAATCAGGATTTGCTTCGCTTTCATCGAGGGTTTCATTTTCTATGATTGTAGGTTCCTCAAGGACAGTCTGGTCATCTTCAACAAGGTTCTTTTCGGTTTCAGTTTCTTCAGCTGCCTTTCCGTCGTTGATTAAGTCTTTCAAAATTTCTTTTTGTTGCAGGAAAATCTCATCTTTTGAAAAGTCAATCTTGCTTTCACCGGAATTTTTGTTTTCCTCTTCGTTTTCTGCCTTAAAAATCTGGATTTCTTCGTCAGCTTCATCATCAGTCTCATCCTGTGCAGGCTCGTCTGAAATTTGGAAAAGTTTGTTGTCTGCCAGAGAATTTTCAAGGACATCACCTAAAATTGAGAGAAGAAGATACTCAGCGGCAAGAATCAATGCGCCAATCAGCAATGTTGATGACATTTTTACGAGAAGAACGCTGTCTGAGTCAGAGGCAAGTAACATTCGGCAGATATGCTCAATTGCATCCAAAGTGAAGAAAGGAATTACCGACCCCAGGAGCATTACGCCGTTTCGGAGACGCCATTTTGCGCTAAAACATTGAATTCCGGCAACGATAAGGAAAATCGGGATACAGATGGAACTCAGCCCGTAAACGCCTGTGAACATTTTTCCCAAAGAGTAGAAAAGGGAATTCTTGGCAGGGTTAATTCCGCCAAAATCAAAAGCAACTAAAAGCAAAGAGATTGAAAATAAAGCCGCAAGAACGAAAAGAACGATTCCTGCTGCAACCGAATATTTTTGATTCTTCATACTTTATGATTATCGGCTATTTTGTTATACTCTTTATGTGAGTGAAAATAATTTTAAATGTAAATTTTGCAAGGTCTGCAACGGAAAAGGCTGTATTTCTCAGCTTCCGGGGATGGGCGGGGTAAAAGAAAACGAAAATTTCATCCTGAACTGTGCGGCCTGGGAAAATATACGAAATAAAAATATAGATAAAATAAAAAAATTCCTTGAATTGGAGCCCGAATTCCGAATTCCTTCTATTAGCATTGCGCCGATGACTGGAGCAAGCGAAAATATTGGTTTTACCCGTGAGTCTGATTTTTACGATGCCATTATTCAGGCCATGCACAAGGTTGGCGTGGGGTTGTGTATCGGTGACGGCTACCCGGACGAAAAAATTAAATTCGGGATAGCTGCCTTAAAGAAAATCAAAATTGAGTCGCCGGAAGCACGGACTTCGGTATTTATCAAGCCTTATTCCAACGAAAAGATTTTTGAACGCTTTGAATGGGCCAGCGACTGCGTAAAAGTCACCGGAATCGACATTGATTCTTACAATATTGTCACCATGCGGAATCTCGTTAAACTTGAGAAAAAGACGGCTAAGCAGCTGATTGAGATTAAGAACCATGTCAAAATGCCTTTCGCAATCAAGGGAATTTTCACAAAAGAAGACATTTCACTGATAAAAGAAGTAAAGCCTGACATCGCCTATATTTCAAATCATGGTGGAAGAATCGACACAAGGCGGGGAAGTACGGCAGAATTCTTTGCGAAATATGGTTCTGAAATCAAAAAATATTGCGGGGAACTTTGGATTGACGGTGGAATCCGCTCTGCCAGGGATGTTGCTACTGCAATGGCTCTGGGAGCGGACTGTGTTTTGGTAGGGCGTCCTTTCGCAAGCGCACTCTGCCATGGTGGTGCCGAAGAACTGTGTGGCAAAGTGCTCGAATTAAGCCTTTTGAAATACGGATTTTAGAATTACTGATACAAATAAAGGCATTTTGCAGATGTGTTTCCCAAAAGTTCGTAAATCGATGCTTCTGGATTTTGCACAAAACTCGCTGCGCTGGAGAAAAGAGACATCCAGTTTTCTGCGTATCGGTATTTGAAATCCACAAAATTGACTGTTTCGCCTTTGTTTCCTTCTTCGTCTTCTTTTTCAAAAAACTCTTTTATGCCATTTTTTGCGTCTTCAAAAGTACAAACATCATCGACAAGGCCGTTCTTTTTTGCCTGGTTAGCTGTGTAAATGCGTCCGTCGGCTAGTTTTTTTACATCTTCAATGCTCATTTCCCGTGAATCAGCAACAATTGAGGTGAACTGTTCGTAAGCTTCGTCTGCGATTGACTGCATGATTGCACGCTGCTCAGGAGTGAGCGGGCTGTTGTAATTTCCCATGTTTTTGTTTTTGCCGGCTGTGATTGTCGTCATTTTGATGCCGAGCTTATCGAATAAAGCTGTTGCGTCAATGCTCTGGCCGGCGATTACCCCGATAGAGCCTGTAAGACAGTTGCGGTTAGCGAAGATTTCGTCTGCAGCACATCCAATGTAATATCCTCCGCTCGCAGCCAGTGCTTCATAATAAGCGTAAACAGGCCTTTTTGTGGTTTCTTTGTAGTCAAGCAGGGCGAGATATGCTTCGTCTGATTCGTAGACTGTGCCGCCTGGTGAATTAATGTTAATCAGAATAGCACGATTATTAGGGTCATTTTTGGCTCTTTTGATTTGTTTTAAAAGCCATTTCTGATTATAGGTTTTGTTTTCTTCAGAAATTACGCCACGAATATAGATGACAGAGATGTATGGATTCTTTGTCTTTTTAATAGAAGAATCCTGATTGCTGCCTCTTGCAAGATTGATGAATTTGCCGATAGTTCCGTTGTTTGAGAAATCATCGTCAAATTCGTCGGTGAAGTCTTCTTCGAATTCTTCGTCGTCATTTCCATTGCTGGTTGAAAAACTGAAAGAAAAACTCGGTTTGCTTGTGAGAGTTGAGTAAAGTGACTTTGTACCGAAAATCACTGAAAGAGCGATGAGTGCGATAAATACAATCAGACCTTTTTTGTGTTTCATTTTATTGCCTCTTATTAGTCAAAATCTGCTGGTGAAAGTTTATTCTGTGCGAAGGCCATTCGCTTTAAGTCGTAGTAGGCATTGATTTCGGTCATTGTCATGTAAGGAATGAGCCAGATAAAACCGATTCCGCATGAAAGGATGCTCAGAATAATCCATCCGAGAAAGCTCAAGTCCATCACAAACAAATCAGCCTTGTGGCCCTGGGTGAGGATTTTGCTGATGTCCATCGCTTTTGCGGCTCCTATTTTTGGATTTTCGGCGATTACATAGAACATCATTGAGTAGCTGTAGGCTTTTACGATTCCGGGTATGACAAATAAAAGTGACCAGAGGAAAACCCAGAGGGCGTTCCAGAGGCCTCCGAGTAGGGAAGTGAGCCAGCGATGTTCGAGGGCTTCAAGGAAAGTTGAGAAGCCGACTTTTTCTGTTTCGGAAGTGCCTGATGCAGCCACAAAAGCCATTTTCATTAAAGTGAAGGCAAGACCAACGCTCATAATTCCGCTGACGATGATGCCGAGAAAAGGTGTCATGTCTGTAAGACAGCTAAGCACGATATAAATAAGAGTAATGAGACATGGGATATTCCAGTTACCTTTAAGCAGGGCGAGAGCATTTTTTTTGTATTCGACTCTGTTAAACATAAAAATCTCCTTAAGTTATATTAAAGAAAATAATAGCACTATTTGCGAAAATATAATAGATTGTGCTAGAATAAACCTATGACAATCACACTTAAAAACAGCAACTACGAAGTAGTTATCAGCACGCACGGAGCAGAAATCAATTCTTTCCGCAGCGTTAAAGACGGCACAAAATATGTATTTGAAGGCCCGGAGGAAGTCTGGAAATTCCACGCACCGGTTTTGTTCCCCCATGTAGGCCGTATTAAGGACGGATTCTACACTTACGGCGACAAGGAATATCATCTTGTGAACAACGGAATGAGCCGTGACATGGAGCACAAAATCATCGAGCAGAGCGAAACTTCGGCAACTTTTGAACTTACTGAAAACGCAGAGACTGCCGACAAGTTCCCATGGAAATTCAGCCTCAAGACTCATTATGAGCTCAAAGAAAACGGCCTTATTTTTACAACGACCGTAACTAACACAGATTCAACACCGATGCTTTTCTCTGTCGGAAGCCACACTGCTTTCTGCTGCCCTCGCAACACAGACCCAAAAGGCACGACAAATGCTGACTATCAGTACGAATTCGAGCGCCGGGAGCCTCTTACTACAGTTCTCTTGAACGATGCGGCTCAGCTTGCCGTTGATGAAGAGGGAACAGCCCCATGCACAAAGCCTTACGGCGAAAAAGAAGCCGGAATCATCCCGATTAACGCTGACGGATTCGGTAACGGCCACTTCTTCACTGCATTCAAGTCGAACTGGGTGGGCTTGCGTAACAAAAAAGACGGCTCTCTGGTAAAAGTAAACTGCGCTGGCTATCCTTACCTCATGGTATGGCAGGGCGGAAATGGTGCTGCGGGAGCCGACGGAAACGGATTTAACTGCATTGAGCCGTGGTATGGAACTGCTGATGCCGAGAACACTGAGCATGAGTGGGAAGAAAAAGCAGCTCTCATCACTCTGGAGCCGGGAAAATCTTTCACTGCTGACCAGTCAATTACAATAGAAAAATAATTCTTAAAGGGGCGATTAAAGCCCCTTTTTCTTTTTGACGGCTTCGGCTTTTGCGATTACTTTTTCGACCCAGTCATCATCTGGAGCATCCAGCTGGTAGGCTTCAAATCCCATCTGGCTTCCGTAGGAGCAGATGACCGTCTCATCGTCAACATGAAGAGAGATATTGTATCTTGGTGGCACTTTTTGTGGCAGGATTTCTCTTCGTTGTCCCTGGACTTCCTTTAGATGCCGCTGACCGTTCACGATTCCGTTGAATTTCACCCCATAAAATCTGAAGAGGTGCCTGATGTATTTTTGTGTGCGAAAAGATGATGTGTAGACCCAGACATCAAAGCCCATTTTTTGAAGAGTATTGATTAGTCTTGGGGTTCCGAAACGTAATCGTTCGATGTAAATCTTATTAAGAGGAAAAGGGAGGGCCGGCTCGACTTTATGAGTGCGCTGTGAAACAAAGAGCACCTCATCGAGGTCGAAGGAGACCCTCATTCTGAATGGTTCAGTCTTCTTTTTAAAGAGTTTCAGTTTTTCTAGCATTCTCAATTTCTCCGATTATGGTGATTGCATTTCTAGACCAGTCCTCGGCATTTGCGTTCAGCTCATATTCTTGAAAATCGCCGGTTTCTTTATGAGTCAAAAGAATCAAATCGTTGTCAATGTGCAGGGTTTCCTGATATTTGTTGGCAATCAGCTGCTCCATTTCGGCATCGGCTTTTGTCGGATTCTGCTTCTTTTTTGCCGTACCAGTGATGATACCGTCTACATTGACTGAATAATGGCGGAAGAAGCTCTTGACATCATCGATTGAGTAGTAATTTGCCGAATAAACCCAGATGTCATAGCCGTTTTTGGAAAGAAAGTAAAAGAGGGCCGGAATACCAAGCCGGATTCTTTTTTTGAATTTTAAGTTGAAGGGAAAGTGAAGTCGCTTTTCGAGATATGGATCATCGTTTGATTTAAAGACAACTTCATCCAAATCAAGAGTGACCCGCTTGTTGTGCTTAGAGTTTTCGAGAATCTTTTTGATGTCGGATTCCTGGGCAAGGTTGACGATTTCGACAGGAACCCGCTTTAAGCCTACACGCATTGCAGCTGCCCATCTGTGGTGGCCGTTGAGAATCAGGTAGCCTCGGGGGCGGAGCTTTTCGATTGTGAGAGGTTCAAGCTCCAGACGCTGGCCTTTTGAAAGATAATGCCTGAAATTCTTTTCGTATTCAGAGATAATCCTGTAGCTTGGGCCAATGTCTGAAAAAGTGAACTCATCTGAGGCATTCGGGTGCAGCCTTTTGCATGATACTTTTTTGACAAAAAGACGCTCCAGGAAACTTGCCTTTATCGGATGGAATATTCCCTTTTGATTATTAACATCGTTTGCGACAAATTCTTTGAAATCTACTGTGTTTATAACCTTATTACGCTTCATAAAGGCTCCTTTCATTCCTTAAATTATAATGTATATATTCTGAATTTGCTACTTTTTTATCTCTTGCTTCCCTTGTCTTTTCCCTTTTTTTGCATTATATTCAATATGAATAGTCTAAATCTCCCGTCGATTTATCCAAATTGCAGGCGGGGTTCTTTCGTACGAGGGAACAAAATCTTGCTAAATAGGAGGCTCGTTATGAGTGCTATCTTATCTAACAATCAC
>CAMOEE010000046.1 GCA_946611835.1 uncultured Treponema sp.
AGCAAGAAAATAGAAAACAAAAAAAAGATTTTTTTTCATAGAAAATTCTATTTTAATTCAGTTTGATATTTTCAAAAGCTTCCTGCAGTATGAGTGCCCTGAGATAGTCAGTTTTGAGAGATTTGTTTTCGGCTATATCGACAGGGAAATTGAATTTGCGGCTCTTTAAGACGAATTCAAGATGCCCCTTCTGAATGCGGTATAAAAGCGCGCAAAGATCCCTGTCCTCTATTCCGCCGAAAAAGCCCAGGTTTTTGCCCCATTTGATGTCCGAGATTATTTCGATTGCCTCACGAAGCTCAATCAGGGAGGCAAATTTTACTTTTGCATAGGAGCGGCAAATCCTGTTACGAAGTTCGGTCTGCCTTGTACGAAGGACGACATTACGCTCCCGTCTCTCGTTCCCGGCAAGAAATTTTACGGCAGAGACAAGACCTGCAATCTGATCAAGCTCACTTCCGTTGCCGGCATTTTTCGTTGAAATCTGGTAGTAAAAACCAAGTGAAGAAGAAGGAAGGCTTCCGGCACCAAAAACATCGTTCACGACAATTTCTTTTTGATTGAGGGATGCGAAGAGGTCAAGAATCTTTCCTGAAAAAGAAAGGCTTGGCAGATGGAGACGGCAGCTGACCTTCATTCCGCTTCCTGAGTCGGCGATGTTTGAAGTGAGATAGCCGAAGTCGTAGTCAGCCGCAAACTGCAGGGTATTCTGAAGCTCATCGTCAAGGCAGGCAAGCATGTCAAAGGCAGCTTTTCCGTCAAGGCCCGGCACAAAAGAAGAAAGGCGGACATGGTCTTTTGAATTAACCTCACATGAGACCTTTCCGTCAGTGCGAACGACTATAGCCCGCCCGCTTTCTCCGGCAGAGGAAGAATCCAGGACTCCCCGCTCCTCAAGGATTGCTGCCCCAAGGCTGTCAAGATCACCTGCAACAAGGCCCTGATACTTATCAGGCTCAGAGCAATGTGAGAAAGAATCGAAAACAAGGTTCTGAACACGGATAGCGTCATCTTCCTTGAACTTAGCAGGGAATGGAAAATTCGCAAGGTTTCGGGCAAAACGAACACGGGTAGAAAGGACGACATCATTCTCCGGGCCATCAAAGGCATACCATGCGTCGCTTGAGATGTTTGTCTGTGATTCTGCCATCAGGATTCTCCGCCTGAGACCGGGGACTTTTCGAGAGCCTTGAGATAATCCCGGTAAACTGCCGCCTTTTCGTAATCCTCTCGCTTCAAAGACTCCTCAAGTTTTCCCTGAATCACGATTCGGTCTGTGAGAACAGAACGGAAATTCTTGAGCCGCTTGGGCAAAGTGCCCTTGTAAGGCGGAAGAACACCGATTTTTTTGAAAAGCTCGTTCACATCATTCTTGAAAATAGAATAGCACTCAGGACATCCGGCCCGGCGAGTCATCTTTATTTCGTTTATGCTTATGCCGCATACCGGACACAAACGGTCATCTTCTTTTTTGCCCTGTGACTTCGTGCGCCCCAAAATAGAATCAAAAAGCATGGCAAGCGAGCGCCCGATTGTTTTTGAATCAGGCGAAATGCCATGGGCACGGGCACATTCGAAGCAGAGGTTGAGTTTTCTTTTGGTGTTAGCATTGGTCTGCTCAATAAAAAGAACAGCCTCGTTTTCACCGCATAAATCGCAAATCATAAAATTCCTTGCTATAGAAGATACTGATAATTATACCCTACCGTCAAATTTTTCTCAATGTTTCAATCGGTTTTTCTTTTCCGGCCTTGACTGCAGGTATCACGCTGACCAAAAGCGAAAGGACTATGGTTCCCACGGCAATCATAGCGACCTGTGCAAGAGGAATCACGAGAGGGATATTCTGAAGGTAGAACTGAGGGTCCAGAAGGTAAACATGAGCGAAATCCGCAATGTTTCCGCCCTTTAACATGAAGAAAAGCCTTGCGAAAAAATTAACGATTCTCTCGATTGTGTCCATAATCACGCTGAACTTGACCGAGGCCAAAAGTCCCAGAGGAAGCCCCAGAAGCACTCCGAAGAATCCTGTAACGCTGCCTGTAATTATAAAGGAGAGGGCTATTCCCCTTGAACTTCCGCCCAGACTTTTCAGGATTGCGATTTCCTTTTTTCGCTCCATAACGAGCATTACGAGGGCGCTTGAAATGTTCACCGAGGCGACAAGGACAATCAGTGCCATGATGAAAAGCAGCATAATCTGTGTTGAAGCGAAATTCTCGTACTGGGCGCTGTTCAGGTCATTCCAGCGGTAGAGACGGCCTGCAGAAGAAAGCAGAGGCTTTAACGAGCGGTATGTTTTCTCAAGATTCATCGAGAAAGCGTCATTAGTCTCTATGGCAAGCTGAGCCACGCTTGATTTTGAAGAAAGAATCCTGAATCCTGACTCAAGGGAGATAAAAAGCCAGAGAGAATCAAGCTCCTGGTAACCAGAGGAGACTATTCCGCTCACTTTGAGCGAGGTGATTTTCGGCATTGTCTTTCCGGAGCTGTTTTCTTTCGTCGTAATCAGCCTGACCGTATCCCCGGCATGAAGAGCTAAATCTGATGCAAGTTTTTTTCCGATAAGGCAGGAATTCCTTGAGTTCAAGTCAGCCTTTCCCTCGACAAGCTCCAGGAGATTTTTGAAGGCTTCATTTTTCTCAAAGATATCGCTTTCCACAGCCCGGATTGAGGCACCGAATCGACCTTTTGAAGATGAAGCAAGGCCGATTCCCTGAATTTCCGGATACACATTCTTTACAGAAGGCTCGTACATTTTTACAGAGGCTGCGAGGGTACGGATATCACCGGCAGTCTGCGAGTATTCTGAATTGGGATAGAGAAGGAGCTGCAGATGAGAGGAAGAAAGGCCTATCATGCGGTCAGTGATTCCCTTTATCATTCCGTTTGAGACCGTGAGCACCATGATAAGTGGCACGAGGCTTATTCCTATGCAGACTAGTGCTCCGAAAAGGCTGCGGCGGGCATTGGATTTTTTTCCGGTACGAGGAAAGAGGAGCCTGTAAGCGAACATGAGCGAAGACTTAGCCGTCATCTTAAACCGCCATTGTCTCTAAGTGGCCATTCTTAATTGAATAGCAAAGGTCGCCTTTTTTTGCGAGATTCATGTCATGTGTCACGAGAAGAAGAGTCTTTTTATATTTATCCACGACAGAAAACAAAAGCTCGCCGATCATGGAGGCGTTCTGAGGGTCAAGATTTCCGGTCGGTTCATCGGCAAGGATAAGCTGGGGATCGTTCATAAGAGAACGGGCAACGGCAACCCGCTGTCTTTCACCCCCCGAAAGCTGGCTGGGTAGATGGTCAAATCTTTTCTCAAGCCCCACATCCCGCAAAAGCTGGCCGGCCTTTTCGCAAGCCTCTTTTTTTGAGACGCCCGCCATCAGGGAAGGCAAAAAAACATTTTCGAGGGCTGTAAAATCCTTCAGAAGATAGTGGAACTGGAAAATCAGCCCCAGGAAGTGAGTCCGGTACTCGGAAAGTTTTTTCTCATCGAGCCGTGAAAGCTCGTAAGTTCCGCACCTGACGATTCCCCCCGTAGCGTTATCGAGACCACCAATTATATTCAAAAAAGTGCTTTTTCCGCTTCCGCTCTCACCGACAATCGTGATTTTTCTGCCCTTTTCGATTTCAAGGCTCAAATCTTTTAAGATCGTCAATGTCTCGCCCTCAGTCTTGTATGTCTTCTCAAGATTTTTTACCGAAACAACTATCTCACTCATCTCTCATAACCTCAACAACAGTCATTTTTAGCACTCCCCGGCTCGCAATCAGGGAAGCAAGCAGGGAAGAAGAAATTCCGAACAGCGAAATCATAATCACCTCGTTAAAGAAGATTTTTGGCGGTATGCTCGCATAAAGCATGAACATAGGATTCTCCCTCACCAGGTCTCCGTTAGAAGGATTAACTATCATAACGGCGAAGAGACTTGCGTAATAAGAAAGTTTTGAAAGCAGGATGAAGACGCTCTCCATGTTCACCGAAAGGAAAAGCCCGAGTATCAGGCCAGGAACAGAACCAAAGATTCCTGTAAGCAGGCCCTGCATCACGAAAATCGACTGTATAGACTTCCTGCGGCCGCCGAAAGCCGAAAGCACCGAAATTTCCTCACGCCTCTCGTAGACCATTCGCCTCATTCCGTTGAATATATTGATTGCGACCACAAGAAAAATCAAAAAGACCATGACCATGAGCATATTTTTTTCAACCTGCAGCGCACCGAAGAAAGAGCGGTTATAGATTTTCCAGGACTCGCATTTCAAAGAAGGAAAGCTCTGTCTGATTCTGGCAATCTCATGGGAATCGTCATTCTCGTCAAAAAGCTTGACTCCGTAGATAAGTCTGGAATCCTTGCCGAAATATTTTTTTCCGTCATCAATATTGATAAAGGCAAAACTCGCGTTGATGTCGGCATAACCAGTATGAAAAATCCCCGTGACTGTAAAAAGACGGTCCCCGGAGAACAAGTCCACATCATTGCCGCCGGAAAGAGCGTAAAGGTTCACCTCGCTTCCAAGCCTTGCCCCGCATCTTCTTGCAAGCTCATAACCAAGGACAATATTGTTCGGGGAAGAAATATCAAAATTCCCGGAAATCACAGAGACATTTTTCCTGAAGAAGGGATCATCCTCATAAATTCCTGATGGAAGTGCCTTAATCATGGCTGAGGCTTCTTTTCCGCCGCTGCCAGTCATAAGACTCTGAGCCTCATAGAAGGGTGTGACAGAGCGGACAGAATTCTCAGAATGACAGAATTGCTCGAAGTCAGGATTCTCACCCTCGACACGGATATGATAAGAAGAAATTTCCATGATAACATCAATGAAGCTGTGCTGGAATCCGTTCATCACGCTGATTACGGTAACCAGGGTCATAACGCCGAAACATATTCCAAGGGAAGCGAGCGTCGTCGTGACCGCAGACGAACCTTTTCTGTCAACCTTGGCAAAACGGCGTGAGACAAAGAAAATCCAGGAAAGAGAGGATTTTACAGACGAAACTGAAGAAAGCAAAAGTTTTTTAATATTCAAAATTCCTTCTCCTCTGTTCTATACCGCCCAGGTAAATGATTTCGGTCTTTTTTATGCCGCCCTCGTAAATGACCTCGACAGAGAAATCACTGTCAAAATAAAGTTTTTCGGAATAAGTGTCGCTCGTCTTGTATTTCCGCTCAAGATGAAGCTCGCCATCCTCATAGAATTTGAGATCCGGCGGAAGATTGTTGCTTTCAGTCACGGCCGAATAGTCGTAGACATTTTTTACGCTCCGCTCGCTCGTCGAATACCTGCCGGATAAGAGTTTTTTGTAGCTCCAGGTAAGGATTTCTTCCTCAGTCACCCGACCTTCTCCGTCATATTTCCGTGAAGTTTTCCTGTCATTGAGAAGGACTTCTTCTTTTTCATTTTTCTCATCCTTCTTCTTTGATTTGGATTTTTTCTCGCGCTCCTCATAATGGCTTTCAAGGACTGAGATTACCCGTCCATTCTCGTCAAAATGATTTTCCCGGCGTTTTTTTGCCGACAAAAGATTTTCCACGGACTTTTCCGGTGTGTAGGAATCATTCAGATATTCGTATTCTGTCTCATTCTCAAGATTGATTTTTTTGGCAGTTGCAGCAGTTTTAAATCGTTCGGTTTTTGACAGTCTGAAAAGAGAGTCATAGTATTTTCTGACAAGCCTGTCACCATAATAATTGACCAGAACCGTAAAATCGCCTTCCTGCCATACCGTAAACTGCTCGCCGTCGTAGGAGGACCTTCTCAAAGATCCGCCATCTTTAGTGTAAGTGTATTCCTTAGGAAGCTCTTCTTCGGTCTTACCATCATCAGGAGCATCGATTCCACGATTGTCGCCACCCTCAAGAATCTCAAGGATTTTCGAGCCGTCAGTCACATCAAAAGGCTCTGAGCCGGAGGGAGATGATTTTGCATCAAGGCTTCTTAGAATCATGTCAATCCAGTCAAAAGAAAAATTTTCTGCAGGCTCGCTCTCACTGAAGGAGGCCAAATCCTCAGGGCTTAGGGTCGAATCGATTATTCCGATTTTTTCCGGAAAATAATATTCCAAAAGATAGATTGAATTATTGAAAGCCGGACTGTATTTTTTGTGAAGCATTATATTTGCCGCTTCCTTAGAGATTGGGGCCAGAAGCGAAGTCTCAGGAAAAGAAGCAAGACCTGTCAGATAAAATCGCCCGACATCAAAAAAAAGCTCTTCAAGAGAAGGAAGGGCCGGTCCTTCAGCAGAAGCAAGTTCATCGGAAGGACTTTCGACAAACTCCGGGCTTTCATCAGAAGAAAGACTTTTTTCTGCAGACGACTCCTCCTCAGAAAAAACAAAGCCAAAAAAGAGAAAGAAAATCAAACTGAAAGAAAGAGCCCGCCGGAAAAACCCCACTTCTGCTTCCTAACTATCCGATGAATTCATCAATGTATTTCTGAGGATTGAAAGGCTCAATATCCTCATATTTTTCTCCGGTACATACAAAGAGGACCGGGATTCCGAACTGTTTTCCGATTGTGAATGCGCAGCCTCCCCTTGCCGTTGAATCGTACTTGGTGATTATGATTGCGTCCACGCCGACACTCTCCGAAAAGACTTCGGCCTGCCTTAAAGCGTTCTGCCCGGTAGTTCCGTCAATGACCAGGATTTTTTTGAAGCAGCCTTGGTCAGCCTTTTGGGCGGCAATCCTGTCGATTTTTTGAAGTTCCCGCACAAGATTTTCTTTGTTATGGAGGCGGCCCGCAGTGTCGGCGATAATCAGGCCCCCGCCGTTTGCCCGGCAGCTTTCCGCAGCATCGAAAACAACGGAACTGGGGTCGCTTCCGTGCTGATGAGCGATAACCCTGATTCCAAGCCGCTCACCGTGCATTTCAAGCTGCTCCTCGGCCGCAGCCCTGAATGTGTCGCTGGCCGCCATAATGACATTCTCGCCCCTTTCCTTGTATAGGCGGGCGACTTTTGCGGCGCTGGTTGTCTTTCCGACTCCGTTAACACCCAGCATCATATAAATGTTTACCTTTCCTTTTTCTGGAATGAACTCAACGGGCTTAACAAGGTCCGAAAGCATTTTTTTAAGCTCGTCTTTGATTTCGGCTTCCTCAGAAATCCTTTTTTCACGGCATATTTTCTCAAGTTCTTCTGTAATCTCAAAGGCAAGTTTTGCCCCCATGTCGCCCTCTACCAGTGCATCAGTCAATTCTTCAAAGAATTCCTCATCGATTTTTTTTGAGCTGAAAAGGCTTTTGAAGGCCTCGGCAAATGAAAGTTTCATTTATTTCTCCTGTTTTTGAAAAATCAGTTTTTTATATCATCTTCGTTTTTTTGTTCAGATTCGTCTTCATATTTGGATTCAGTATCAACGAAGATTTCCGGGGAAGGCTCGCCCTCGGAAGACTCGATTTCAGGCCCCTCAAGAATTTCACTATTCTTCATCGCTTTTTTGTCAACTTTTGCCTTTGCCGGAAGAACACGGTCTGCAGCCCAGAGATAGCGGACAAGCTCTACCAGGGCCCACACTCCACAGGCAGCGGTAATTCCTACAGTGATGTTAGAGCGGGTCTGCAAATCCTTCAGGCGGCTCAAGTCCCCCCGTCCCTGAGCATAAGCCGTATTCTCAGTCCTGAATTCACCCATATAATAGAAAGTGAAAGGCATGGAGCAAATCAGCGCAGTGTAAGCAGTATACATCCAGCGTCTTCTTTTGTCGATGTTTGCCTGACGGTCAAAAGGTTTCGCATTGACAAAAAGTTTTGCCCCGTCAAAGGCATTTTCCTCTGGAATACGGAAGAAAGCAATATTATCAGAATCAGACTGGTCATCATTTTCTTTTGGAACGGAAAAAACGCCAAGGACAGACTTCTGATTCACTTCGAGTTTTGCCCATGGCTGGTCCTTTGTGACAGGAGATTGCAAGAGTCCGTAAGTATGGAAGACACCATCACGGTACTTTTTAAGGCGGATGTTTGCGACACCCGAGACTTTAGGCACAAGATTCGCATGAATCAAAAAGCGGCTGTCACCTGTAAAAGAATATGTGAAAGAAAGACTCTCATAACCCGGGATTTCAATTGTAATGAGATGTATTCCTGACTCATCGACGATTTTGTTCTCGATCGTTCCGTCAGACCTTCGGATTGAAAAAACAATTCCGTCAATCATTATTTTTGCGTCAGGAGCCAATTCCCTGGGCTCTATCTCAAATTCAAGGAGAACAGGCAGGGCGTTAGCAATTTTTGCATCCAGGTTACGGGCTATTGAATTTGCAAGAGGCATCAAATCTGAAAGAAGCCCGACTTCAGTGACGCTTCCGAGAATCTGGCCGCCCGGATATATACGAAGGCTGGTCGTCACTGAGCAATAATCGCCATAACAGGTGATTTCGCCGGTTATAAGTCCGTTGATTTTCGCGCTGGTGACTTCCTGCTCAAAATCCCAGGATGTGAAGCCAGCCTCAATTGATTTGTCGGAAGGCTTGAAAAGTGTCGTCGAATCGTTTTTATAAAGGGAAACATTCTCGGAGACAACTTTGTTTTCCTCATTCTCATGGAAAAAAGGAAAAGGAAGCTGGAAAGGAAAGAATCCAGAACTTTTTTTTTCGTCCTCAACCTTTTTTCCTTCTGCTATCGCCTGATCTCTGGCAATCTTTGGAGCAAATTCATCAATAGTTTTTTTTACGCTCTCAAGGTTCTCGTCGATCTGAAGCTCAATGTCGCGTATTTTCTGCATCTGGGTTTTAAGTTCTTTCTCAAGCTTTTTCGGCTTAATCGTTGTAAGGACAAGAGAATCCCTGGTCTTGTATTCTTTTGACAGCTGCAGGAAAAGCGTGAGCCTGGCCGTCTGCAGTCCTTTAAGTTTTCGGTCAAGGAGCTCCTTCTGGGGAATGGTCCTGATATTTTCATTTGAAAACTGCTCGATTATAAGCTGAGGCAAAACCTGAGCCGCCTTCTCATAACTCTCAGCCCTCTTTTGTGTCTGCTTAAAAGAAAATTCCATCACGCCGAGCGTCCAGTTGTCGCAGAACACTGGAAAAATGAGAAAAGCTAAAATCAAGGCAAAAATGAACTTTTTCATATTATTGACGCAGACAAACACAGATTAAAGCAGATTATTTTTTCTTCATCCGTGTAATCTGTGTAATCTGTGTAATCTGTGGTTCAAGATTTAAATCTCGTCATCTTCATCATCGCCGCCGACCGGAAGGCCCTTCCATTGAGCCTGAAGGAAGCTGTCGATGAACTGGTCGATGTCGCCGTCCATTACGGCCTGGATATCGCCCACGGAGAACTTTGTGCGGTGATCCTTTACCATCGTATATGGTTGGAACACATAGCTTCGGATTTGGTTACCCCAGGAAATATCTTTTTTCTCGGCTCCGAATTTGGCCGTCTCCTTCGCGCGCTCCTCCTCGTAATGGGCATAGAGTTTTGCCCTAAGAAGGTTCATACAGGTTGCACGGTTCATAATCTGGCTTCGCTCGCTGTCACACTGGACTACGATGCCGGTCGGAATATGGGTAAAGCGGACGGCAGAATCAGTCTTGTTTACATGCTGACCGCCCTTTCCGCCTGAGCGGTAGGTGTCAACCCGCAAGTCCTCAGGACGAATATCGACTTTGATAGTGTCATCAAGAATAGGGAAGATAAAGACCGAGCTGAAAGATGTGTGACGGCGGGCATTGGCATCAAAAGGACTGATGCGGACCAGGCGATGAACGCCGGCCTCTCCCTTTAAGTGGCCATAGACATAATCACCGGTAATCTGGATTGTGGTTGATTTGATTCCGCCCTCGTCTTCCTGCAAATCGACAGTCTCAAGCTTGTAACCGTGTCGCTCTGCCCAGCGGATATACATTCGTGAGAGCATGTAAGCCCAGTCACAGGCCTCAGTTCCGCCCGCTCCGGCATGAATCGTAAGGAAGCAGCCGTTCTTGTCTACCTCACCTGAAAGAAGGTTAAGGATGCTCTGCTCCTCGAATTTCTTCTGGCATTCAGAAAGCTCCGAGCGGATTTCTTCCTCGACAGAATCATCACCGCCTTCGCTTCCAAGCTCATAAAGAGTCTTAATGTCGTCGATTTTCTGCAAGAGTTCCCGCCATGGCTCAACCCGGCCCTTGAGCAATTTGAGGTCGTTCATGACCTTCTGAGCCTTTTCAGCATCATTCCAGAAACCTTCTGCTGCTGTGAGCTCTTCCGTTTCCTTTATTTTTTTATCGATTGTGGCAGCGTCAAAGACGCCCCCATACATTCTTGATATCTTCTTCGAGAGTTGCGATTGGTTCTTTGAGTTCTTCTAACATGATTTTCTCCTGAATTAATTTTGTTTTGCTCCGTAGACGCTTCGTTTCCACTGCTTGTGGCGCAATTCCGTAATAGCGAAATTTGAATTCACCGGGAACTGATAAATTCTCAACGTATCGTAATAGTCAGTGACGGAATCAATCTCACGCTTGAGGTTAGTAAGCTGAGCCTCGTTTATCTGCATGCTTTCCCAGCAGGCTTTTTGGATTTTTTTGAAACTGTATCGGCCCAGAATCTCTGCGATTGCTTTTGCGCTGTCAATTCCGCCCGGATCTAGAACTACGGATATAAACATTTATATAGAATAAAACATAGCTTTTATCTTGTCAAACCGACCTTTTTGCTGCAAAATAAAGATATGCGGATTTTTCAGAGAATCAATGCAAAATCAATCCTGCTCGCATTTCTTTTCTCTTTCTCTTTCTTTTCTTACGCTCAAAAAGTCAACAGCCGGCCTGTCTGCTCTGATATTCAGGCCGAAAAAATCGCAATCAACAAAATCAAAATCACATGGAAGACTCCAAAAGATTTTAACGCCGCTAGCATTGCCATTTTTCGTTCCACAAGCCCCATCGAGCTAAAGTCATCGATTTCAGCCGAAAAACCAGTTGCGGAAATTCCGGCACACACAAGCACATATACTGACATTCTCAAGCATTTCGGCGAATATTATTATGCCCTCATCGCCCGGGACAAAGACGGAAGTCTCTTTAACATGCTGATTCCCAGCGTAAATACTACAGTCAAGCCGGTCTCACTCAATGCTCCGGACGATTATTTTGAAACTAAGGCCGAGCCAGAAGAACAGTATGTACCCGGCTTTTTAAGGGAGCTTCCACTTCCCTATCTGGACTTAATCTCTGACCTCGACATAAAGCCCACACCCATGACAGAAAAAGCAAAAAACGAAGGCAAGATTCTTGCGGGCCAGTATGCAGTCAAAAAGCCAAAGCTTCTCAACCCCTATGTTTTTGCCGAGGACATGATAAATTCCCCGGTTGGAGACGATTTTTTTCTTTTCGAGTCGCTTAAAACTTACTTCATGAAAAAAGACTACAAAAAATCCGTAAAGGATCTTAGAAATTTTCTGAGCATCACACGGGAGCCTGAGGTCACGGCAAGGGCTGTTTTTTATCTTGCCCAGTCCCACTACTATTGCAAAAATTACCGCAATGCCCTCGAGCTATTCCTTTTCGTCGAAGATGAATTCCCTGAGCTTTCAAAAAAATGGATTGATTCCACCCTTGATTTCTACAGGATTCCTAGCTCTTCAAACCACGAATAAGCTCGATAATCGCCGGGGTCTGAATCAGCTCCATCTCACGGGCATCAAGCTTTTTCTTTCCTTCGTTTTCAGGAAGAATTCTACTGCCATTCTCACCGGCGGCAGGGGCATTATCCGAAATCTGTCTGTCCACGTCTGACTTTTCGTCAGGCCTGAACTTAACAAGAACCTCATCCCCGACATTCACACGATCATAGAATCCGTCCTGTTCCAGAGTTCCCTGGGAAATTTCCTCACCGCTCCGGTTGATTTTAATCGTTCCAAGATAATTTTTTTCGTCGTAAGTAATTCCCAGTCCCTTGTCTTTGGTGAGGATTTTTCCTGCCTTGATTACATCAAGCACAACACCCTCTTTCATTCCTTCGACGGTTCCCAGATCAACAAGGATTTCATTCACGCTTCTCTGTATGATTTTTCCCCGCACCGGGAGAATATCAAGCAGGTCACGGCGGAAGGCACGGAGAACAGAAGAGAATTTATCGTTTCCAGTCCGGAATGATGAGAATTTTACGGTCTCAGTTCCTGTTCTTCCTGAATAAACTGTAGCAGAAAGTGTAATTTCACGCTCGCTCTCATCAACGCCAAGGAGAATGAAATAATCCAGGTTGTTCTTACGGGCAAGCCTGTAAGCTTCCCCGTAGCCCGAGACAGCACGGTTTTCAAAAGCCAGGGATGTGGAAGCGATTCCGGAGAAAATGTCTGCGCACATTCCGGCCGCAATTTCCTCCGCATCACAGTGCAGGAGCTGGACAGGAGACTTTGTATAGTAGAGGCCGACATGCCATCTTGTCTTGTCAAAATAAAATGGCTCAACATTCCATTTTGCGCTCAAAGAATACTTCATCAGAGACTCGTAAGCCTCAATTGTGTCATTTATTCTTTTTTGCTCTGCAGAAAGGATTTTCGAGCCTGAATTTTCGTTTTCAGCCGTCTCCGCCTCATTTTTGTCCTGATTCTGCCTGATGAATTTGAGCTGGTTCAAGTAGTTCTCGTTAAGCCCCGTACGGCCAAGAATCTCTGCAAACTCAGAGCGAGCCTTATGATTATAGGGATTAATTCTTAGCGCACGCTGATATTCGTAGCGGGCTTCCTCACCCAAAAATGATTTTGCGAATTCACGGCCTTTCTGGGCATGAAATTCAGATGAAGCAATCCTTTTCTCGTCCTCTACATTCAGTTTTTTTATGAGAATCAGTTCAAGGGCAGATCTCATAACCTCATCATAAGGATTGATTGCAAGAGCTGTAGTCCACGTGTCTATTGCAGCCTTCCAGTCGCCTTTTCGGTTCTGGGAAAGCCCCTTAAGATACCAGGCCTCACTCGTATTCCTGTTCTTCGATATGAGGTAATCACACATGTCAATTACCTCAGTGTATTTTTTCTGCGAGTACAAAATTGAAGAAAGAAGTATGTAAGCCTTTATATAGTCCGGACTTATCTGAAGAGCCGCTCTGGCCCTTTTTTCTGCGGCTGCAAAATTCCCCTGCTTAGCCTCAAGATAAGCCGCAAGATAATGAACCTCCCTCTCGCCAGAGTGATAACGCAAAGCCTGCTCGATATAATTCCGGGCATTCTCATTGTTTCCAAGCTCCGAACTGATAAGGGCTAGGGAAAGAAGTGCCTTCCTGTTGTTTCCCTGTCTCTTAAGGGCGTCCTCGTACTGATTTTTTGCCCCGATGAAACTGCCGGTAAACAAGTCAAGCTCAGCAAGCCCGAAACGTGAATTTATGTCATTGGGATACCTTTTGAGGATATCATTGAAAACCGTGCGAGCCTCATCAAGCCGACCAAGCGAAATCAGTATAAGGCCTTTCAGGTTCTGAATGTCAGTCCTGTTTTTCGCATGTCTGTCTGCTTCATCGATATATGTCAGGGCAAGGGAAAAATCCTCAAGCGCATAAGTGACTTCCGCGAGATGAAACCAGGCCTCACCGTAAGAGGGATTAGCCTGCAAGGCCTGCTGGAAATCCTCACTGGCACCGTAATAATCCTCGGAATTCTGTTTCTGAAGACCCCTCTCAAACAACTTGAGGGCGCCAGGATTCTCGGCAAAAGAAAAAGAAAAGAGTGAAAAAAGAAAAACAAAAAGACATTTTCGAATCGGTTTCATATCTCTTTAATTATCGGAATTTTCAAGCGGCTTCTTCACGACCTTTATAAGATTAACCCTGTGACCCTCCATGTCCTGCACGATGAAGTCATAATTCTCGTATTCAATCTTCTCGTATTTTACCGGGATTCTGCCGAACAAGTCCAAAACGAAACCACCGAGAGTATCAAAATCCTCGGTCGGGAAAGAAGACTCAAGAGCCTCGTTGAGGTCGTCAAGGTCAAGGCGGGCATCACAGAGCCAGACATTCTCGCCCAAAGACACGATGTCTTCCTTTTCGTTGTCGAACTCATCCTGAATGTCGCCTACGATTTCCTCGATGATGTCTTCCATGCAGACAATGCCGGAGATTCCGCCGTACTCATCGATTGCGATTGCGATATGCTGATGACGGCGCTTGAATTCACGCAAAAGACCGTCTATTTTCTTTGATTCTGGGATAAAATATGCTTTTTTTGTGATTTTCTGTAAATCGACTTTTTCTTTTTTGCTGAATGCCTTGAGAATATCCTTTACATAGAGGATTCCCGTAACATTGTCGATTGACTCTGAGTAGACTGGAAAACGTGAGTGACCGCTAGCAGCGATTTTTTCCAGGAGCTCTTCTTCCGGAGTGTCGATTGAAATGAAATCGACATCAATTCGAGGAATCATGACTTCCTTAACGGTAGTCTCGCTCAAATCCTCGATGCC
>CAMOEE010000047.1 GCA_946611835.1 uncultured Treponema sp.
GTGCTTGAAATTAATTTTGCTGAAGTACAACCCATAAAAATAGAACAAAGTAAAACTAAAGAAAATATTTTTTTCATTTTTCCTCCAAAAGCGCCCCAGTGCAGGCGTCCACATAACAAAATTTCTCCGTATCCATTTAATTCCACCCGCACTGCAAAATCGCCGTTTAATGTGCGGGCGGAATCATCGGTATTTCTTCATAATACCACAAAATTCCTCAATTTTCAAAGAATTTAAACGGAAACCATTTAATGCCCCTCTCACCTCAAGCCCCCTTCCCCTTTCCCTACATTTTTTTCCTATTCTACGCCTCATTTTCAGTCTCCCATAATCCCATCCAAAGGGCTTATCACTTCCCTGGCGCCTTTGCTCAGTACATGTGTGTAAATCATCGTTGTCCTTACATCACTGTGGCCTAAAAGCTCCTGGACTGTGCGTATGTCGTAGCCGTTTTCCAAAAGGTGGGTCGCAAATGAATGGCGGAAGGTATGGCAGCTGGCATTTTTTGTGATTCCGGCTTCCAGGACGGCTTTTTTGACAGCTTTCTGTAAGATGCTTTCATCGATATGATGGCGGCCTTCTTCTCCGGTCTTTTCGTTTTTCCAGCGGTTCTTTTGGGGAAAAAGCCACTGCCAGCGGAATTCTTTTGCTGACTCAGGTGAGCGTTTTGAAATTCCTGGCGGAAGCAGCACTTTTCCCCAGCCTTCAGAGAGGTCTTTTTCGTGGAGAAGTTTCACATCGGCAATGTGCTCTTTCAGTTTTGAAACAAGGCTTTCAGGCAGCATGACGCGACGGTCTTTTCCGCCTTTTCCACAGCGGATAGTGATTTCTTTTCTGTCAAAGTCCATATCGAGGATTCTCAGTGTCAGAAGTTCATTGAGCCGCATTCCGGTTCCGTATAAAATTTCGGTTGCAAGTCGTTTGCTTCCTTCCAGGCGGGAAATCACTGTGCGGACTTCTTCTTTGCTCAAAACGCAGGGAATCCGTCGTTTGTTTTTTGCGTGAATTATATTTTTGAAATTTTCCGGGTCCTGGTTCCGCACAAAACGGAAGAAAAAGAGCAGGGCGGCCAGTGCCTGATTTTGTGTCGGGGCGCTTAAATTTTGTTTTACTGCAAGACCTGTCAGAAAGCTGTTTATTTGTTCTTCTTCGTTTAAGGATTGGTTTTTCTGACTTCGTAAAAAGCTTTTCGTCCAATAAAGATAGTTTTCGATTGTCCGGGGGCTGTAGTGTTTTGCAATAAGGATTTCTTTCAGTTTTTGAAGTTCCTGAAATTTCTGAGAATCAGACGGATGTTTTAAAGGCTCTGTCTCATTTTTATTTTCCGCGGGATTTTTCTGAGGAAAATACCATTCTTCTCTTTTTTCTTCTATATTAAAGTCGCCGATTTGATAAATATTTTCGAGGAGAAGGTCTAAAGATTTCTGCTCGCAGGGAATCATCCAGATTTTTCGCTGGGGATTATAAGTTCGCCCGGGGACGGCCCGAACTGCATTAAGCATAGAAGTAGAAAATCCGCCTTCAAACTGAATGCTTATAGAATTTGCATCAAAGCCACGAATTATTATTTTCATTATAAAAATATATTGATAACCTTGTGAATAAGGCAAGTTTTTTCGCTGGGCTAGGGGGTGGAGCACCGCCGGAGGCGTTCCGAAGTGACTGGAAGGAACGGAGGAATGGAGCGGTTAGCGAAAGTGCGGAAGACCCGACCTGCCTGTTCCTGAACGAAGCCGAAGGACAGGCGGGTAGCCCCCATTTTATCCTTCTTCCCCAGGGCAAACGCATTTTAAAGACTTTTTAAATGTATGGTATTTAAAAACTTCAAAAAACATTAGAATTCTTTCTGGTGGTGAAAAATGACATTGAAAGAATCGCTAATGACAATCAAGGATTTCAGAATTGACCGATGTAAGAAACATAATCTGTGCGATATTTTAATGATTGTGCTGATAGGCTATCTCACAGGCTGTAAAGACTTTGAAGAAATCCATTTCACTGCGGAAATTTGGGAAGAAAGGCTCAAAAAGTACCTTGAGCTTCCAAACGGGATTCCAAGTTCCACTCTATGCCGGCTACGATGGAAAAAGCGACAAGACTGCAAAAGAAGCAATGGAGCAAATTAACGGCAAGGACTACCCTATTTCCTACAAGAGCGATGGACGCAAAATCGTGAAGGTCGCTGTGCAATTGGCAGGTCTTCCCCGCAACGCACCCTTCGTCTAATGTAGTTCCCACATCCGTGTACACAGAATCCTGCATACACGGATGTGGGTTTATTTCAGTTTTTTAGCTTACTGAAAAAATTGTTGTGAAAAGACATTCCAGAGATTCTTTTCGAGGTGACTGTTTAGAGCACTGCGTCACAATCTTAATCTTGTAGCTTCCGCTCGCAAGTTTCGGAACAACGCAGGCGATTCTCGATGATGTGTTCACGCCGATTTTTGAGGCATCGACCTTCACGCTGCTTGTTTCGTCCTCGGTGTTCACGAAATACAAGCCAACATCATCATTGTCACCGGTGACGAGGATGCTCTTTCCTGTGATGTCAAGGAAGCCTCCCGGTGTGAGAGTATCTTCCGTTCCGCTCTCCACATCAAGCACGGAGAGAATCTCAGGCTTCACGCTGTTGCCTTGTGCGATTACCGGCTGAATCTGGGCGGCAAGCTCCTTCACGGTCTTTCCGCTTCGGAAGGCAATGTCTATGGCGTTCTTCTCAGAGTCAAAGCTTGACTGCTCGCTTTCGAAGCTGCCGGAGATTCTGGCGTAGAATGTGCCGATTCCGCCGTCCACTAATGAGCCGTTCAGAACACGGTCAATCATGGCGTTGTTCGCAACTTTCCAGACCGAAACGATCTGGTCTGCCGTGTAGCCATCGAGAGCACCAGTGGCGAGGATGTCGTTCGCGATGTTCTCCATCGTGAGCTTGTTGCGGAAAATCGGTCGGGCGTGGTAGGTCTTCTTCCCGTCCTTCTCGGTTCTCATCGCCGTCTCGTAGAGGGCAACCGCAAGCTTTGATGACTCATAATCCGCAGTTGTTTTTGAAAGTGTGTTGATATTCATAATTTATTTCTCCTAATTTTATTTATTTGTTGCGTACATGATGTACGCTCCTGCCGCTATGACGAGTGCCTCACAGATAGACACCCGAAACCAAAACTTCTTCCGTTCACCGAGCTGGAAGATTCTCTCATCCTTCTCGGTCACTTCCGAAATCCACAGGTCACGCATTCCGTCGATGACCGCCTCAATTTGCTCCAGCTGCTCAGAACTCACCGTTTGAGAGGATGTTTCTGATTCGCTCCTTTGCGTTTCTTGCCGCACTTTCAGCCCGCTCTTCGGACTTTCTTCTTGCGGAAGGGCGCAGACTTGCCAGGCCACGCACAGAGTCACAGCCAGAGCCGTCACTTTCTTTCTCATCTCCGTCTCCTTTTCCGAAGTGATTCATAATCTGCTTTCCGGTCCTGTTCGTGATGATTCCGAGAATCAGCGAGCACCAGACAGCACCCGAAATCACGCCGAGGTAGAGGAAAGCGCAGCAGACTATGAAAGCCGCACCCTTGAAGCTGATGAACTTCGCCACGAGGTAAACGAGGCGTTTGAGCACCAGCGTCCAAAGCTCCGAAAAGCTGACCTCACAGAGATTCACGCCCATTGCTTTTCCTCCAGCTTTCTCCGAACCATGAGGAATGACGGGTACATGGCCTTAAGCTCGCAGAGAGTCCGTGGTCTTCCGCCGTTCTTCTCGATGCGTGACTCGTTAAGGAAAAGTCCTTCTCCCATATAGCCAGAAACATGGACTGCCTTTCCGCCAGCGTCTAGGAAGAAAGCAGCCTGTATTCCGTCGTAGCCCCTCGCTTCTTTCGTGAAGAAATTCCTGTAAAGGCTGTCAGCCGTCACACGGATTCTTTTGCCGAAAATCGCATTGAGGCTAGCGCAGACCGTGCCGGAGCAGTCGCTTCCGTCGATTGATGAGCCGCCCCAGATGTAAGGTGTGCCGTTGAACTCTCCCAGCAGATTGTGGAAAATCTCGTCGTTTGGAAGACCTTTTTTCCGAAGGTCATCCGCATAATCGCACAGATATCCGTGCGTGTCCGTTTTGTTATGTTCCATAAGGGGAACCTCCTTCAGTTAAGATTTATAAGCGCTTATGACTAAAGGATAGCGGAAAAAATCGAGGGAAAATCTAGTAGTTTAGTTAGGCTGAAAGGCAAAAAAAGTCCGCGGTTTCTACGTCATCTTGCGATGAACCACCTGATAAACAGGCGAGAAGGAATACCGCGGCTCTCATAAGTAATTTTTTATTTATCCAAATTATTACAAATTCCCGTAACGTTTCATATTTTTAAAATATTCAATCTGTATCTCTTAAAGATAATCCATACATTACCATTACTTTTGAAATACTTTCGGCCCATCCACCAATATATCTACAAATAATTGGCTCAATTCCTTTTGCACTTAATTCTTTTGATTATATAACAGATTCAGAGATTTTTGGGTAGAAATATCATAGTTTTAAAAAATTCTTACAACTCTACGCTACTGAAAAGCAATACTCATTTCCACTTTTTCCCTTCCGATAATCCCGTTAAGGAGGAAAACCTTATGGGATTCAAAAAAGTTTGTGTGTATGGTTTCGGCATGAACGAATATTTTTTCATGCTGCCCGCAATCCGCTATGTTCTCGGCGAGATTAAGTCGGAGAGGATTGTCAGTCTTGACGAAATCAGGGATAAAAAGCCTGAGTGCGATGTTCTTTGCGTGAACTGTGCGATGGCGTTCTATGAGCTTGAGCTCTTCTTCAAGGTGCTCTCTGATTCTTATGATTCAGGGAATAAGCCCAGCCTCTTCTGCTTGTCTTGGGAGGGAGTGCCGCTTGAGAACCTTGAAATCATGGAAGAAAACCATGCAGATTTGATTATGTTCGACCTTCGGAACGAGGAAGAATTCGCCTTCTGCCGCAAAGCATATCTTGAGGGAAAAGCCTTCCGCTCGCAGGGAACTTTCGAAAATGGCGAGGAATTCTACTGCGACAGGGTTGATACCTATCACAAGCTCTCAAAGAATCAGAAATATGCCTTTATGTACATGCTGACCGGAAGGACTCAGAAAGAATTGCAGGTTGATTTCGGCTTCAACTCGCTCAACACGGCGGCATCCCACTGGCACGAGGTGCTTGCCAAATTCCGTGTACGCTCGGTGTTCGAGCTTCGGGCGAAGTTCAGGTAGACAAAAAAAAACGGCAATAGTTTTTGAAAACTGTTGCCGTATTCATGTGATACTTAAGTAATAGTACGATAGAACTGTTTCTATGCTTTTGTCGTACTACGGAAACAGTACGATTGAACTGTTACCGTAGTATCAAGAAACTGTTGCTAAAGTACCGTAAAAGTATTTGTGAAAGTGTTAACCTGAGAGTCTTTTCTAGGTGCATTGCTTCGGGCGAACTGTGTCACAATCTTAATCTTGTAGCTTCCGCTCGCAAGTTTCGGAACAACGCAGGCGATTCTCGATGATGTGTTCACGCCGATTTTTGAGGCATCGACCTTCACGCTGCTTGTTTCGTCCTCGGTGTTCACGAAATACAAGCCAACATCATCATTGTCACCGGTGACGAGGATGCTCTTTCCTGTGATGTCAAGGAAGCCTCCCGGTGTGAGAGTATCTTCCGTTCCGCTCTCCACATCAAGCACGGAGAGAATCTCAGGCTTCACGCTGTTGCCTTGTGCGATTACCGGCTGAATCTGGGCGGCAAGCTCCTTCACGGTCTTTCCGCTTCGGAAGGCAATGTCTATGGCGTTCTTCTCAGAGTCAAAGCTTGACTGCTCGCTTTCGAAGCTGCCGGAGATTCTGGCGTAGAATGTGCCGATTCCGCCGTCCACTAATGAGCCGTTCAGAACACGGTCAATCATGGCGTTGTTCGCAACTTTCCAGACCGAAACGATCTGGTCTGCCGTGTAGCCATCGAGAGCACCAGTGGCGAGGATGTCGTTCGCGATGTTCTCCATCGTGAGCTTGTTGCGGAAAATCGGTCGGGCGTGGTAGGTCTTCTTCCCGTCCTTCTCGGTTCTCATCGCCGTCTCGTAGAGGGCAACCGCAAGCTTTGATGACTCATAATCCGCAGTTGTTTTTGAAAGTGTGTTGATATTCATAATTTATTTCTCCTAATTTTATTTATTTGTTGCGTACATGATGTACGCTCCTGCCGCTATGACGAGTGCCTCACAGATAGACACCCGAAACCAAAACTTCTTCCGTTCACCGAGCTGGAAGATTCTCTCATCCTTCTCGGTCACTTCCGAAATCCACAGGTCACGCATTCCGTCGATGACCGCCTCAATTTGCTCCAGCTGCTCAGAACTCACCGTTTGAGAGGATGTTTCTGATTCGCTCCTTTGCGTTTCTTGCCGCACTTTCAGCCCGCTCTTCGGACTTTCTTCTTGCGGAAGGGCGCAGACTTGCCAGGCCACGCACAGAGTCACAGCCAGAGCCGTCACTTTCTTTCTCATCTCCGTCTCCTTTTCCGAAGTGATTCATAATCTGCTTTCCGGTCCTGTTCGTGATGATTCCGAGAATCAGCGAGCACCAGACAGCACCCGAAATCACGCCGAGGTAGAGGAAAGCGCAGCAGACTATGAAAGCCGCACCCTTGAAGCTGATGAACTTCGCCACGAGGTAAACGAGGCGTTTGAGCACCAGCGTCCAAAGCTCCGAAAAGCTGACCTCACAGAGATTCACGCCCATTGCTTTTCCTCCAGCTTTCTCCGAACCATGAGGAATGACGGGTACATGGCCTTAAGCTCGCAGAGAGTCCGTGGTCTTCCGCCGTTCTTCTCGATGCGTGACTCGTTAAGGAAAAGTCCTTCTCCCATATAGCCAGAAACATGGACTGCCTTTCCGCCAGCGTCTAGGAAGAAAGCAGCCTGTATTCCGTCGTAGCCCCTCGCTTCTTTCGTGAAGAAATTCCTGTAAAGGCTGTCAGCCGTCACACGGATTCTTTTGCCGAAAATCGCATTGAGGCTAGCGCAGACCGTGCCGGAGCAGTCGCTTCCGTCGATTGATGAGCCGCCCCAGATGTAAGGTGTGCCGTTGAACTCTCCCAGCAGATTGTGGAAAATCTCGTCGTTTGGAAGACCTTTTTTCCGAAGGTCATCCGCATAATCGCACAGATATCCGTGCGTGTCCGTTTTGTTATGTTCCATAAGGGGAACCTCCTTCAGTTAAGATTTATAAGCGCTTATGACTAAAGGATAGCGGAAAAAATCGAGGGAAAATCTAGTAGTTTAGTTAGGCTGAAAGGCAAAAAAAGTCCGCGGTTTCTACGTCATCTTGCGATGAACCACCTGATAAACAGGCGAGAAGGAATACCGCGGCTCTCATAAGTAATTTTTTATTTATCCAAATTATTACAAATTCCCGTAACGTTTCATATTTTTAAAATATTCAATCTGTATCTCTTAAAGATAATCCATACATTACCATTACTTTTGAAATACTTTCGGCCCATCCACCAATATATCTACAAATAATTGGCTCAATTCCTTTTGCACTTAATTCTTTTGATTATATAACAGATTCAGAGATTTTTGGGTAGAAATATCATAGTTTTAAAAAATTCTTACAACTCTACGCTACTGAAAAGCAATACTCATTTCCACTTTTTCCCTTCCGATAATCCCGTTAAGGAGGAAAACCTTATGGGATTCAAAAAAGTTTGTGTGTATGGTTTCGGCATGAACGAATATTTTTTCATGCTGCCCGCAATCCGCTATGTTCTCGGCGAGATTAAGTCGGAGAGGATTGTCAGTCTTGACGAAATCAGGGATAAAAAGCCTGAGTGCGATGTTCTTTGCGTGAACTGTGCGATGGCGTTCTATGAGCTTGAGCTCTTCTTCAAGGTGCTCTCTGATTCTTATGATTCAGGGAATAAGCCCAGCCTCTTCTGCTTGTCTTGGGAGGGAGTGCCGCTTGAGAACCTTGAAATCATGGAAGAAAACCATGCAGATTTGATTATGTTCGACCTTCGGAACGAGGAAGAATTCGCCTTCTGCCGCAAAGCATATCTTGAGGGAAAAGCCTTCCGCTCGCAGGGAACTTTCGAAAATGGCGAGGAATTCTACTGCGACAGGGTTGATACCTATCACAAGCTCTCAAAGAATCAGAAATATGCCTTTATGTACATGCTGACCGGAAGGACTCAGAAAGAATTGCAGGTGGATTTCGGCTTCAACTCGCTCAACACGGCGGCCTCCCACTGGCACGGGGTGCTTGCGAAATTCCGTGTGCGTTCTGTGTTCGAGCTTCGGGCAAAGTTCAGGTAGACAAACAAGAATTATGCTCATTATACGGCAATGTATGAATCATTTTATTACCGTATATGTGTGCATACATTGCCGTATATGTATCTTTACATTACCGAATATGTGTCTTTACATAGCAATAAAAATTTATTTACATTGCCGTAAATTCGGCAAGCTTGCAATCTCTAAGTCCTAATTTTTATAAAAGGACACAAAAAAAAGCTTCTCGTTACTGAGAAGCCTTTTTTCGTGTTGAGCCTGTATATGCCAGGAACCGGAATCGAACCGGCACGACGGTATTAGCTGTCGAGGGATTTTAAGTCCCTTGTGTCTACCTATTCCACCATCCTGGCATCGTTGCTTGATTTATGCTCAAACAACGCAATAATTATATCACGAAAATAACCTGCTTTTCAAGATTCCGTTTCACTTTTCTTTCAAATCTACTATAATATTCGCCATGTTCAGCGATACACATTTTCATTTTCATCACCTAATAGAAGGCGGCCTGGATGGGGCCGGGATTCTCAGCCAGCTTGTGGAGCGGAATACTTTCTTTGGGCTTGATATCGGCACCAGGAGCGACGATTTGCTCCGCCGTCATGTTCAGATGCAGGAGACTGTTGCGAGGCTTCCTGATGGCCTTCGTCAGGCCGCTGACGAGATGATTTACTACAGCGCCGGAATCTGGCCAGATGTCGATGAGATAAAGAATCGTGTGGAGTCTGTTAAAAAACTGGAGGATTCAATCCAGGCTTTCTGTGATAAAAGTCATCTTGTGGCAATAGGTGAATGCGGTCTTGACCATCACTGGAACCCGAGCGGAGTTGACGGCCGCTGTGAGAGTGATTTTGACCAGAGCGTTTACGAGGGCGAAAAAGAGCTTTTCCAGATGCAGATTGACCTTGCCCGCAGAATGAACCTGCCGGTAATAGTCCACAGCCGGGATGCTTTTGAGGACTCCATTGACTGCATAAAGAACATGGGCTATCACAAGGGAATTATCCACTGTTATTCTTATGGGAAAGATGAGACCAGAGCCTTCCTTGATTTGGGCTGGTATATTGCTTTTGGCGGGGCCACGACCTACACCAAAAAAGCCCGGATGGACGAAATGAGGGAGCTTTTGCGTTATGTTCCAGATGACCGAATCCTGATGGAGACAGACTCTCCTTACCTTGCCCCTGTGCCTTTCCGAGGGCAAATCAACACGCCGGTCCTGATTGAGCACTGCTACAACTTCGTGGCTCAGGCTCGTGGTGTCCTGGCAAGCGAGTTGAGCCTTACTGTAGACAAAAATATCCGGGAGTTATTCAAGTTAGATTAGACAGCTCTAACTTATCAGTTTATTTTACCTGGCTGAACAAACCTGCCATCTCATTTCTCCACTCTCCCCTTTCGGCTTCACGGGCTTCCCATTCGATGATTTTTTTGATTGTGAAGTGCTTCTGGTCGTGAGGGTTGTCGAAATGGAGGACTCCGAACCTGCCCTGACCTATGTAAGCGATTTTTTCGTTCTGGGAAAGGCTTTCGGACTCTGAGAGTTTTGAAATCACGCAGTCAAAGTGAACTGGCTTTCCGCTGCCACGATTTGTGATTGCATTCGCCATATCAGTGATTGGCTCACCACAAATTTCGCAGTTGACTACATTTTCTTTGAATGCGCGGATTGCGTTCTGGTTTTCTTCGATTTCTTTTGGATTTATCTGGCTTAAAGAACGGCGGCGCTCTTGCCGGCGCTCATAAGAACCGCTGCCCCGGCTTTCGTGTTTGCGTTCACCACGCTCGTTACGTTCTCCGCGTTCACCACGCTCGTTTCTATCGTTTCGTTCGTTATTATTATCGCGGTTGTTCCAGTTTCGGTTTCTGCCACCCCGCCGTCGGTCATTTCGACTCATGCCTTCTCCTCATCAGCTGCTGCTCGCTGTCTTCAACGATTTTACGGCTCAATACCTGCGCTATTCTCTGAACTGCGTAATCAATATATTCAGCATCGTGAATCTTTTTGCGCAATTCCATAACGCGAGGTGAAAATGTTCCGTCAAATGCGACTGATTTAGAAGAAGTCATAAAAACTCCGAAAAAGCATCTTGAATATGATAAACGCTAGGCAGATTCGGCATGTCGATGACAATTACATCGAATCTGATTTTGCTCATATTATATTCTCGATGTTTTAAGAGAAAAAAATTAGCCGTTTTGATAATTTTTCTCTGTTTTCTTAAATCAAGTTCGTGTGCAAGCATTTCCGCATTGCCAGCCGGCAAGGCCTTAACTTCCACAAAAACAAGAACATCATCTTTTTCTGCTATTATATCAATTTCGCCGCCCCTTGTCCGAAAATTCCGTTCGACTATGCGATAAGAATTTTCGACAAGATAATTACAGGCTTTTTGTTCTCCCGCATCTCCGACATTTTTTGTGGATTTGCGGAAATCGTAATTTTCAACTTTCAACTTTCAATTTTCAATTTTCAGTTTTCTAAAGTTCCTCGACCTCTTCAAGATCCTCCAGCATATACAAGTCTTCGGGAACATTTTGTTTACCTTCGTGCAATAGATGGCCATAAGTGAGAAGATACTCGATATTCCAGCGCTGAATTGCATCAAGGTGATAGTTTTTGACGGCCTTTTCTTCGCCAAGGAACATATTCTCACCATCATCAAAAAAAACAGGTGCGGAAAACCTCATTCCCAGTTTGAGTTCCTTGCAGTCAATCTTTGAAAACTTTTTATCGCTCATAGCCTCTCCTATCTTCTATATTATACCCCTAAGAATTCTCTTCGTCTAGCTTTATAATGAAAGCAAAAATAGTCGCAATCGCTGAATAAGTTGACTCAGGTATCAGGGAGCCGACATTCTGAATTGAAAGCACGTTCGCCATCTCTGCGTTCTCGACCACAGGGACATTATTTTCGTCCGCTATCTCAACAAGCCTTTTTGCGACAGAGCCTTTCGCCTTTGCGCTGATGTAAGGAGCATCTGCCCATTCAGGATAACGAAGGGCAACAGCTGTAAAAATATCTTCTTCCGTAATCATGCCCTCCCATCCAAAAAGGAGAATTCCTCATCCCCGGAGCAAAAGCCTTTGAGGGAATCGAAATCTTTCATCTCGACCGGGATTTTTTTCCCAAGCATCGAAGAAAGAAGCTCGCAAAGCCATGATTTTTTAGACTCTGGAAACTCCTTATCCGAAGCAAACTTAACAGAATCAAGCTCTCCTTTTTTATAATCTAAAACAAAAATATGATTTTTTTCAGGATTCCTCAAATCAACGACGACTTTAAAAAGATTTTTCAGCTCTGCGTCAAAAAGAAGGCGGATATTCCCTGTGTAAGAGCGAAAATTCCACTCAAAAGGAAAAAGCAGCCAGTGGCGGAGAGGAAGAGCCTTGTCATGCCCTGAAAGGACTGAATTAAAAGCCGTAAGCAGCCCGACTTCTCGCAAAGAAGCAGCCTCGTCAACCTGTGAAAAATAAGCCTTAACCGATTCGCAAGATTTTTTTTCCCTTTTCAAAGATTTGTCGTCCTCAAGAGCAACTTTCCCCGAATAATTGCTAACTGCTAATTGCTCATTGCTAACTTCTAACTTTTCTCGCTTTCCACTTTTCGTTTCCTGATTTCCGTTTTCTTCTTTTCTTTTTTTTCTTTCATGATTCCGTCCAAGTATTTGCTGAACACGATTTTCACTCGCCTTTATGCCTTTTTCTTCGAGCAGAAGGGAGATTTGTGCCTTTTCTTCTTTATGCTCTGTCACCCCAGCCCTCTTCAAGGCTTTTTTTGCCTCCGGAACATCAAATTTCATTCCCAGCTGCTGCATGAACTGAAGGATTTTAAATGACTCTGAGTTAGGCTCAAAACCAAGGGAAGTAAGGAGATTCGCCACCTGAGATGAAAGTTGATTTACGGCGCCGAATTTCTGAAGGATTTCTGATGAAGGATTTTCTTTTATGAGAGATAGAAAAACGAGATTTCCCTTAAGGCTGACCTTTGCCGAAAAAAGAGAGCCGGTCTTTAGAGCTGTCTCTGAGCGCACATTGATTTTTTGCCCGGCCAGGGAAACTGAATAGGAGCCATCCGCATTCTTTGCCAGAACCCGCCCGGTGACGACAGAACCGCTTCGCAAAAGAGCGAAATTCGCCCTGCTCTGAGAAATCTGCCCTTGAATGACGGAAACCTTGTTCATCGACTATATAAAATTGTCACGGATAAAAAAAATAACCACAGATTACACAGATTACACAGATTTGAAACTCAATCTGTGACATCTGCGTAATCTGTGGTTTAATTGCTAACTGCTAACTGCTAATTTACTTAGCTGCTGCTGCTGCGTTGTGCTCTGCGGCTTCCTCAGCTTTAACCTCAGCTTTGAGAGCTGCTTCTTTTTCTGCAGCTGCTTTTGAGAGGTCGCGAGACCATTTGAGGTACTCAACTGCCGGCTGTCCGATAAGCTCCTTAACTTTAGCAGCCTTACCGATCTTGTCGCGTACATAGTAGAGCTTAGAGCGGCGAACTTTGCCCGGGCGAACGATTTCAACGTTTACAACGCGTGGGCTGTAAACCGGGAAGATTCGCTCAACGCCAACACCGTAAGAAATCTTGCGGACTGTGAATGTTTTGCGAACGCCCTCGTTCTTGATTGCGATAACCAGACCTTCAAAAATCTGGATTCGTTTTGTTTTGCCTTCGATAATCTCAAAGTGGACTTTTACAGTGTCGCCGACTCTGAAATTAAGAGAGGTCTCGTCTTTCTGCTGTTCTTCAATAGTCTTGATAAGATCCATTGCTATTCTCCTAAATTAACCGATGGTCTTCTGCCACGGTGTTTCTTACGCTCATGTTTCAGAAGATGCATGTCCGTAAGTTCCTCAATCATCTTTTCGGCTTCTGTAGTGAGCAAGCCCTGTACCCTTGCACTGGCTATTAAATCAGGCCGGTTGGCAAGTGTTTTCTGGAGCCGCTTTTTCAGCCGCCACTTTCGGATTTCTTCATGGTTGCCACTGGTTAAAACCGCTGGCACGCTCATGTCCCTGTACACAGCCGGGTGAGTGTACTGAGGATATTCCAAAAGTCCGTCAGAGTAGCTTTCTTCATCGAGGCTTTCCGGGGTGATTACATTCTCGACCAGCCTGTAGACTGAATCTACAATGACCGTCGCCGCAAGTTCCCCGCTCGACATGACATAATCCCCGATGGAGATTTCGTCGTCTACATACAAATCGATGATTCTCTGGTCGATGCCTTCGTATCGTCCGCAAACCAAAACGATTTCGTCTTTCTGACTAAGTTCCTGCGCTTTTTTTTGTGTGAAAGGCTTTCCGGAAGGAGTGACATAAATCACATGCTTCTTGTAGGCCTTTACGCTGTCAAGCGCACGCCCGAGAGGTTCCGCCATCAAAAGTTGTCCGGCCCCGCCTCCGTACGGCTTGTCATCACATGTCTTGTGTCTATCAAAGGCAAAATCCCTGATATTCACTAAATCGTAGGCAATAATTCCCTTTTCAACCGCTTTCGCCATGATTGAGGCTTCAAAAAAAGCGC
>CAMOEE010000048.1 GCA_946611835.1 uncultured Treponema sp.
TGCTCAGGCAGAACAAGTTTACGGTCTGAGTCAAAGAAGGCATAGAAGACAAAGCTTAAGACTTCGTCGCTTCCGTTCCCCGCATAAATCATCTCAGGCGTGACAACAAAAGGAATCTTGTCGAATTCGCTGGGGCTTACGATTGCACCGCTTCCGTTTTTTTTGCCGCCCTCAAGGTTTGCCCGGCTCAAGACTCCGCCGGACTTGTTGAGCATGTCAGCGATTGCCTCTTTAAGCTCGTTTGAGTCAGGATCAGGGTAAAGCCCCAGCTTTTCAGGGTGTTTTTTTGCTGCCTGACGCACGGCTTCAATCACTTTTGGTGAAGGCGGGTATGGGTTTTCGTTGGCATTAAGTTTGATATAAACCCTGTCCTTGGGCTGCTCGCCTGGGACATAGGGGTGAAGATTTTCCATTCTTTTGGATAACATTTTTATTCCTCATCAGTAATTTTTTATACCCCTTTATTTTATGATAAATTCTTGATAAAATAAAGACATGGCGACAACAACTAGCATTTTAGTTTTATTAAAATTTTTTGCATCACGGCAGAAAGGCGCAACCGTTGACTATACAGATTTTTGTGAATATCTTAAGCGATACTCAGCACATCACCTCGAAGAACAGCCAAGTCTTGCATGTTATCTTGAAGATCCTGTCCCTGCTCTCCAGACAGAGCTTGACAAACTTATTGAATCAAGGCTCATCGTCATCGTAAACACAACACCCGAAAAACAGGCGATTGTCGTAATTCCATTCTATATCGAGCGTTTCTCAGAACGATACAAGGACATTTCGGTCAATCCCTCCCTTCCATTTCCTTCTGAGGCAGACTTACCAAAGCACACGCCAAAAGAAATCGTAACCAGAGAAAATTCAGCGGACTTAATCGGCCGTCTCTTAAAGCATGAGGAGCTTAACGAAAAGACCCTTTACGGCCTCACACTCCCCCACAGCGCACCCTCGATCCTTCTTCCGTCAAATGTCTCCGTAGTCACTCTTCTCGAAGACGCAATCGGAAAGATTCAGAACATGCTCCGGAAGGAAGAACATCACGATTACTTCCTCAAAAAGCTCACGGTCTCAAATCCAGGCCGGGAAATGATTGTCAAAAATTTCTTCAACGCATTCGTCGACCGCTCAGACCACTCCCTCGAAACTTTGAGCCAGACAACCGAGAGTTTCTATCTCTGGAACCAGCTCTGTTTCTTCATCAAACAGGACTACGAGAAAATCAAGGACTACACCCAGGAAGATTTATCATGTCTTCAGGCCGTCTACATTACGGAGGTAGGGGCAAACTACTTCAAGAACGAAGCCCAGGAAAACGCAAGGCGTGAAGGAGCACTCAAGGCCCTTGAAAACCTTATGCTCAAGCCACCTTACTACTTTACTTTTGATGAAATCACAAAATTCACCGATGTAAAAGGTCTTCCCCTGCTCGGCCAGTACACAGAGGATGAGCTCAAGGACTACCTTCACAAAAAAACACAGGAAGCTCCTGTTCAGGAACTCCCGGAAATGCTCATATTCAAGACTTTTGATGACCAGCGTTATTTTATCTTCAAGAGCAAGGTGCTTCCTCTCATTCTCAGGCTTTGTACCGACGCCCGCATTTCAGTTCTCGACGCAATCAAGACCCACTGGTCAGAGGTCTTAAAGGCTTTTGATGTTCTTCCTGAGATGAAAGACCAGAAAGCATTCGAGGACAGGCTTGAAAAAGAAATCCGCATTCAGTCGCCGATTTTAAGCGCCCTCCTCCACTCTTCATTTCTCCCGCTTTTGAGCTACGATGCTTCCGGCGGGGATGACACAAGCAAGATAAGCCTTTTCGTGAACGGGCAGCTCCTTCCCTACAGCGATATTCTTCTTATGAGCAGGCAGGAGATTCTCAACGACGCAAAAATCATGCTTCCTTTCTGGTACTCAATGCCGGTCATCTCATGGATTATGAAGATGCTTCTCCGTCCGCCAAAAAAACAGCGTGAAAAGCCACGAAAAACAAAGGCAGAGATTTACAGGGAAGAAGAAAGCGCAAAACGAAAGGAAGACGAGACGACAGCCATGATTGCCCAGAATGCGACAATCAGCAAAAAAGTCGCCCTTCGTGATGCTGCACGCAACGCAGAGCAGGCTTTCGTTCCTTCAAGCTCTACCCTAAACCGGGAGCTTGATTCTTACGAGCATATCTGGAACAAGCAGCTGGGAAAAGAATCGCACAAAAATCTCACCGAAGATGTCAATTCCCTTATCCGGGATTACATCCGCAAGGTTTTGCGCACAATGAAAACTGACGGTTTCACCCCAGACCGAATCCACAGCCTTGCCGAGAGTCTTATAAACGCTCCCGGCCTGCAAAAAATCGGTGAGCATGATGCCCTTCTAATGTACATCAAGCTCTACATGGTCAAGCTTGTAAAAAACATTCCTATGTAAATTCCTATAGGCAGTTTTGGAGATTTTGGAGATTCCTTTCCAGTGGTCTCCATTTTTTTTGTTTTTTTTCACATTTTTTCCCCGGATTACTGCCGAAAACCAATAAATTTTTCAAATATATATATGAACGGTGAGAGAAGACCCCTCCCCGCTCTGCAAAGGAAGCTGCGGCCGGGCTTTTTTGCGCAATCTTTATACATGGAGAATTTTTATGAACCAAATGAATCAAATCGTAATCGAGGGAAATGTCGTCCGAGACTCAGCTGTAAAGGAGACTCCGAGAGGAACCCGTGTCTGCATAGTTCCCATTGCAACGAACCACTACTACAAGGACTACAAAGGGGAGCTTCAAAAAGAAACAGCCTTTCTGGATGTGGAGGCCTGGGGCGAAAATTATGCGAACCACATCGTCAGAATGGCCACTAAAGGCCGGAAACTTCGTGTCGTCGGGAGGCTTAAGCAAGAACGATGGAAAACAGCGGACGGGAAAAGCGCCACGAAATGCTCTATTTTTGCCGAGCACATTGACTTTCAGCCGCAAAAAGCTGAGGACAAAGGCGAGACAGACTCCAAGACGGATGCAGAGCTGGCGCATGAGGGGATGATTGCGGAGTCACTTGAAGACGGAGATGAGGCAGTGTTTTAGAATAATAGACTAAAACAAAAACAAGCTCCCGGTGAGAACATGGCACTAGAATCCACGGTTGTGCGATTTGGAAATTGGACTCGCTCCGCTCGCCCGCACAAAGTGGATTCGTGCCATAACCTCACCTACGCTTGTTTTTGCATTTTCGCACTCTTAAAATACGGTCTATTTTCGTCTTCTAGCTTTATTATAGTTCGGGCGGGAATTGTTCGGTTTTCGGCCACTTCGCCCAGCCCTTGCGGGAATGCCGGCTTCCTTTTCGGCCTCGGCTTTTTCGTTCATGGCCTTGTAGATTTCCATTTTTTCGAGGCTGTAGAAGCCGTTCTTCCAGTTAAAGCGAGAACTTTCCGGGACCGGCTGCCTTTTAACCATGGAATTGGTAATCATCTTGAGTTCCTGCCGTGTCACCCTGGTGCGTGACAAATCAATGAGGATTCTCTTGAAACCGTCGGCATTAAGGATGTCAGTCTTGTCAACGATTGAGAAAGGTGCTTCCGGCATGACGACCGAGCCGTCAGGAGTAGAGCTTACCTTGAACAAGGTTTCCTCTTTGTCCTTGAAATAGAGAAAGTCATAGCTTTCCGGGAGCATAAAACGCATGCGGAACAAAGCCGGATATGCGTAGGTCGTTACCATGACACGGCTTCTGACGCTTTCTTCCCATGTCATCTTGAGGTTATCCCAGGAATTCTCGAGAGGAGTGATAAAGGCTCCGATATTCTGATTCTCAAACCATGAGGCCGCCCATCTGTTGAATGTATAGAGGTAAGGACCTGCGATGAGATTTGCTCCCTTTCCCCTGAGCATGGAGATATGGGCGATATTGTTCACAACGAAAGTCTTGAAGCCGTCTTCGATGAGGGCATTCAAATCAGAAAGAATCTGCTCCTCTTTTGAGGCCGGGCAGTATGGATCCAGAGAAATGATGACCTGCTTTTTTGAGATAGGAAGCTTTGTTTTTTTGACGAGCAAATCCTGCTTTGACTCAGAGTTAAGCTCAACAATCACACGAACCGGATTCTTTGAGATTGCCTGGAACAAATCAGAAATTGTTGATACCTGAATGTAGAGGCCCTCCGGGAAATAAGAAAGTTCGTTCTTTGCGACAGGTGTAAGGTCCAGGACCGGAAGAACTTCTGCTCCCGGCTGCTGGCGGTACTTTCCGATGTCAGCAGGAAGGACACGGGGATATCTCTTGGACATAGCCTTTGTCTGCAAGAGGTATACGGAATCCCCGCGCTTGAATCCGAGGGGAATGTCGATATAACGGCGGCCCTTCTCGTCAACAGTGACGGTGCGAACCTTGTGGCTTACCCGGCCAGTGTCGTCCTGACGGTGCAAGCGGATTGAGTCTCCAACATCAGGATCGTAATTTCCGCCGGTCAAATGAGCCATCGTAATTTTGTAATCTTCAGGACTTGCGTCGGGGCCGGCCATTTCACGGGCCTTTTCTTTTGCCTCGTCGCTTGCAGTCTCAAAACTGTCGATTTTTCCAAGGAAGATTCCTGTTCCGCCCGCCTGATTCGGGTTGAGGATAAGGCTTCCTGCCTTTTGGACTCCCTCTTCGTTTGTCTTGAAATTATACCAGTATGATGTTTTTGCCCGGGCAAAATCTGTTGAAAGAAGTCGTTTAGCAGTAGCAAGGGCACCTTTTTTGTCTTTTTCCCAGTTATCCATGAGATAGCGGTAGGCAGAGACAACAGAACCTACATATTCAGCGCTCTTCATTCGGCCTTCGATTTTGAAAGACTCTACGCCAAGCTGCATGAGGTCAGGAATCTGCTCAATAAGCTGAAGGTCACATGGAGAGAAATAATATCCCTGTTTTTCACCGTCAGACTCAGAATCCACAGTATAAAAACGGCGGCATGCCTGGGTACACATCCCCCGGTTTGCGCTCTTTCCGCCCAGGTAGCTTGAGAAAAGACACAAGCCGGACTCACTTACGCAAAGGGCACCGTGGACGAAAATCTCAAGCTCGGCATTCGTGTGAGACTTGATGTATTTGATTTCTTCGAGGCCAAGCTCACGAGCAACGACAACGCGCTTTAAGCCGGCCTTGCTCAAAAGATTGACTCCGGCCGCACTCTCCACGTTCATCTGCGTTGAGCCGTGAAGCTCCAGTTTAGGGAAAAATTCCTGGCACATTCGGATGACTCCGAAATCCTGAACGATAAGACCGTCCGGGCCGATTTTGTTGAGATAAGAAAGGAAGCGGTAGAGCCGTTCCAAATCACGCTCTTCGCTTACGGTGTTTACAGTAACATAGATTTTTTTGTTCTGTCGGTGCAGAGACGATACAGCCGCCTCAAACTGATTCCATGCGAAATTCGATGAGCGAAGACGAGCGTTAAAACTCTTGAGACCAAGATAAACTGCGTCGGCTCCCTCACCGATTGCCGCATCCAATGCTTCAATGTTGCCGGCAGGCGCTAATAATTCAGACATTCTTTCATATTAGCACATCTGCCTTCAAATTGCTAGTTGTTCACGACCAGCTGATTAGTGCTGTTCTCATAGCCAGGAGTCGCACCTGAGACCGTAACCTTGTCCACCAGCATTTTTTCGGTAACAATCCAGTCATCAGGAGAAGTCTGAATATATTCCGGGAGTAAGGCGGAGTCTGAACAGGAGAGAGCAAGCTGAGCCGTATTCTGCCTTGAAATCGAACGGAGAAGGGAACTTGTAGTTCCGTCCGTACAGACTGCATTCTCCGGTAAGCTTCCGCCCTGCCAGATTCCAAGCTCACAGGCTTTTTCGGCGAATTCGGACATGAGTTTTTTGCTCCATGAACTTTTGCCTGAGGCGCTCATAAGAAGGGCATCCTTGATTTCAAGGCTCACGCTGTCACGAATCACGAGGACATCGGTCTGGGAAAGGATTTTATCGTCCCCGCTTTTCCATAAATCCCGGGCTGTGTCAGAACTTTCACAAGTCCCGGAAAGTGTCAGGTCCTCCCCAAGTTCATCAAGGGCGATATCCTCACTTCCGGCGATAGTCCGCCCGTGAAGCGTAATCAGCTCCCCGCCCTTCACCTCAATCGCAGGAAAAGAATACTTCCTGGACTCACCATTTGCCCCGCTCACCATCTCAAGCCCGTAAGTGTTTCCGCCTTTCAAGACATAGAATTCAACGAACTCAGTCTGACCTTTCTGCTTGTTGTAAGTTGAGCGGACCTCGTTGAACAAGAGTCGAGCCGGATTCTCATTGTAACCTGAGAATTTCTGAGAGAATTCAAGGCTGTTCCCCGTGATGTCATATACAATGCCAGAAAAAATGTAGGACTTTCCGACTTCAGTTGCCTGAGAAAGCTCTATTTCAGCGGACTTCATGCTCTCGCTGTAAGAAATGACATTCGCAACAGCAAAGGATTCGCCCTCCTCCCCGCTTTCCCCGGCCTCGATAAGGGAAGCATTCTCCTCCTTATACTCAAGCACGGAAATTTCATCAAGGACGATTTTCTCTGAGCAGCTGATAAAAATCTTGTTCGAGCCTGTCACGGAAAATTCCTCGACGACAGGAGCCTTTGTGTCAGCAGGAAAGATTTCGATTCCTTCCTCAGTGAGCCTGCATGAGACAGGAGCTACGATACAGAGAACAGAAAAAACTATTCCCAGGGTAAGAGCCGCCCTACTCAGGATTTGACTGTTGAAATTCTTTTTCATAAATACCTCCAGATTTTTCAACCTGTATATTTATTGGAAAAAAAAGTCACTTTTCGGCAACTCGCAGAGAAAAAAAATGAAAATTTTTCAAAAAAAAGCAAAAAAAAAGCACACTTCAGAGAAAAATCTCCAAAATGTGCAATTTTTTTTATATTTCCGATTTTTTACTTACAAACGAATTGTCTCAACCATGTATCGGATTGAGCTGCCATTGACATCAGAAAGGGTCTTTTCGATTACGAAAACGAGGTTCCTTCCGCTTTTATCAGTAAAAATTCTGTCAATTCTGTAATCAGTCACAAGTTTTCTCTTAATATCCGGGGAGCCTACGATGTTGCGGCTTATGAGGTTTCCTTCCCCGTCCTGGCGCTCAAGTGTAATGAAGAAAGAAGAACGGAGGTTTGACGCACTTCCCTCAACTGTTTTCTCAAGCTTGATATGATAGAAGAGGCTCTGCTCGGCCGTTGAGCCCTCAAAATCCTTGAAAACGATTTCACTCTCACCAGTCTTTTTATCATCACGGACATAAAGAAGGTTATCAACTGCGGCAGGTTTGAAATCATATTTTCTGAGCTTCCATTCTGCCTTCTTGAAAAGTTCCTCGTAAACAGTCTTTCCGCTTTTTGAGACGGTTGCATCTGTAGGCTGAGTCTTGAAAACTTCACCGCTCACGAAGTCATTTTTTTCGATATCAACTGTGTAAATCTCTGCATAGCCCTGATAATGCCGGTCAGTCTTTCCGTATTCAGCAAAAGCATAGGTTTTTCCGTCCCGGGAAATTCCCAAATCAACGAAAGCGGCTGCGTCACCTGCGAAAACATGAAGACCGGCAAAAAGAAGAATAATTCCGGATAACAGAAGCTTTTTCATAAGTCCTCCCAAAAGCGATTTGCCGATAAGTTCAGCAAATCAGACTTCTTTTATTATTTTCGGCTTTTGAAAAAAACTCTTTACATATTTTTGTCTTCCGTTTAAAATTTCGTCATGACACTTAAAACAAGGAATAATTTCATAAAAGTCTTCTTGGGCGTAAGTCTTGCGTCTGTACTTTTATGTCTTCTTACATTCATTGCGGCCCTGATTACCCACAGGATTATCACCCCGCCAAATTTCAGGATTCCAGTCATTCTGAATCATATTCCATTCACACAGCAAAGCTTCATCGCCCTTATGATTTCATTTCTGGTCATAATTCTTTATGTGCCTGTTTGTTTTTTTCTTCTCCTAAAATTTTTCGAGAATACCCAGACCACAGAAATCATATTCTTCACAGGGTTTCTGATTGCCTGCCTTGCTGAGACAGCCAGGTTCATCACAATCTGCTTCGGTCTCTGGCAGTCTTTCTCAAACATGCTGATTTTTGCTGGGAACATCGTATTTTTCGGCCGTACCCTGGCCCCTTTAAGTTTCCTTTGCGCAGCCCTTTTAAGCGACACGGCACAAAGACAGGACATCGAGCGAAACTACATCATCATGCTGATGGTATCAATCGTTTTTGCAGTTGTAATTCCTATGAACACAGCAAGAATTGCTTCTACCGGCCTTGTAACCGAGGGCTTCATAATCCTGATTAATATTCTCCGCTTCCTTCTTTTAGTCACCGCAGTAGTCTCATTCTACATAACGGGAATCAAAAAGAACAGCATTGAATACAAGCATCTCTCATCTTCTTCCTGCCTGCTGCTCATAAGCTACAGTATCCTTGTAAGCAGTGACAACTACCTCTTCCTCGCATTGGGAACGGCCGGACTTATCACAGGAACTTACAGATACCTGTCTTCCGTGCACAAGCTTTACATGTGGAGCTGATTTTTAAATAGGACTCGCTTTAAGCCAGGAGCGGCCATGCACTGGTCATGTAAACGACAATTCCTCCCAAAACGACAGGAATTATAAGATTGTCAAAATCCTTGAGGGGCAGAACTTCGATAAGAGCACCAGTGGTCGCAACAACAAGAGAAACCGAGCAGTTTTTGGTAACGAAGAATGTCGAGCAGAAGATTGCCGCAAAGCAGGTCAGGCTGCCCTCGACCGTCTTTCCGTGGGTATAAGGAACCCTTATTTTTCCGAAAGTTTTCCCGGAAAGGCTGGCAAGGCCGTCTCCAAAAGCAAGGGCATAAATTCCCACACTGGCTCCTGTCTCATTCCAAAGGATTGCGGCGGCTACGATTCCTGCTACAAGGGTAACAGGCCCAAGGACGAATTTATTTTCGTCACGCTTTCGGGCGGCCGCGGCGGTAATATCAGAAATCAGGGGAATCTCATGCCCCCTTGAGCGCAAGGACTCTGCGATTATGTAAAGGACTCCCGCACTGCAAAGGCAGATGATTGCCGGAACTTTCGCAAAATGCAGGAAGAGAGGAACAAATGCCGTGCAGATATGAATCGTTTTTCTGAAAAATTCCTTTCTGAGAGAAGTCAGCTGATTTTTTATTTCAATTCCTATCTGGTAGCAGAAATATTTCATTACTCAAGGCCCTTTTCCCCAGAAAGGAGACGGGGAATATCAGTGTATATGGCCGGCTCGAATTCCGGATAAGGATGGGTGATGTATTTTGAGTTCTGAGCGGCAAGGTTGCTTCCTTCCATTCGAATCATCGTCTGCTGGTTGCGTGTCAGCGCATCATAGGCACGGATTGAATCAGAAAGACGGACCATTGCCTCAGCGTTCATATTGCTGTTTCCAGTCTGCTGTGCAAGCCGGTGTAGGGTTACGCCCAGATTATTGTTGGCCTTGAGGTACAAATCAACCGTCGTGTAATCATCCTCGTCGCTCTGAGGAAGAAGGATTTTCTGGCGCGCATAAGTTTTGTCCAGTTCCTTCAGCAAATCAGAATAATAGCTTTCTGCGGCAAAATTGTCGCCACGGAGGGAAAGGACATTTCCCAGGGAAAGAAGAACATTCGGATCCCTTGGCTCTTTCTCCGAAACCTTTATGAATGATACCAGGGCCTTGTCATAGTCCTTTTTGCCGTAATAGATGGAGCCTACCCGATAATTGATTGAAGGTGTGTCATTCTTGATTTCGATTGCCTTCTCATAATTGTAAAGGGCATCGTCAAGCTCACCAGAGATAAAGTAATCAAGGTCGCCCATGTCGGCAAAGAGTTTTCCTGTGTTTGCGTCTCCTTCCAGGTCAGCCGCCTCATGCTCTTCGTTGTACAGGTCGATTCCCCGGGTGTAAAGGGTCTGTGCCCTAAGGTATTCACGGCCCCCGGCATAAAGTTCGCCCAAAATGCGGGTAGCGTTTATCTCCCGGTAGACATTCTTTTTTGTGCGGACGAGCACATCGTCAAACAAGTCAAGGCTCCGCTCAAGCTCTACCTTTGCCTGCTCGGTGTTTCCGTTCTGAATAAAATACCGGGCAAGATTATAATGACCGACTGGATTTGCAGGATCGGCCTTAATCGCAAGGTTCAGCATGGCGAGAACATCTTCTATAGAAGAACGCAGATATTCATCGTTCTTGCTCAGAGTTCCATAAAGTTTTTCAAGAAGGTAGCCGGAAAGCTCAGTCCAGTCGGAAGGTCCTAGATTCTTGAGGTTCTGCTTGTCCTGCTTGCTGAAATAGAACATATTTTTGTAAGTAAGGACCTCTCGAAGTTTGTCGGTACGGATATTGTAGCGCAGCATTCGCGAGAGATAGACCGGGTTTCCGCCGTAGCGCTGAATCAAATCAAGGTACTGTTCCTTTGCCTTCTCATATTTTGAAGGATCGACCTCAGCCCACTCCAGGAAGACATCACCCAAAAGAAGGATTCCGTCGGCATCATTTATATGATAGTCAAGGACTTCACGGCGCACGATTTCCTCAGCACGCTCATAATTTGCCCTGTCATAAAGCTCCATCTCGGCGTAATCAAGGCCTGCAATCTTGTCATGGCTGAAATAAGAGAGAATGTTCCTGTACATCTGGGCAGCCCTCTCGAACTGCTTTTTCTCACGATAGCCAAGAGCATACTTGAAGAACCAGTTTTTGACAGGCTTGTAAGAGACCGCCGTCCAGAATTTTTCTTCTGACTGGGGGAATTCGTTTGCCTCAAGAAGGGTGTAGCCCTGCTTGTAGTTTATGCTTGCCATGACCGGCTTGTAGATGAAATGCTGGCCTGCCTTGAAAAGACCGAAGCAGACGAAACAGAGGATAAGGCCGACAATCGCCGCCGGAATAATCCTGTTCTTGAGCTGGTACTGGAATGACTGCTTGTAGGCCTCGTATTCAGCGAAAGAACGGCGCTCAAAATCACGGGGAATGCTGATTGATATGTCGAGGATTTTCTCAAGCTGAGTCGCAAGCTGGCGGGCCGATGTCTTTTTGAGGACTTTTTCGATAATCTCAAAAATAGCGTCATCGGTGAATTCGTCACGGGCAATAAAATCTTCAAGTGCGATTCGGAGATTGAGAGGATAGTTAGCAAGGTTCTTCTTGAACTGAACATATTCTTCTTCTGTGAGCGAATTTTTAGGGCGGGCTTCCTTGCCTTTTGAGAAATCAACGATATCAAGTCCTGATTTCTTCTTGCCCATGTCAGCTGTGACTGTATCCGAAAAGCCGGGAATCTCAAAACTTGAATCTAGAAGGAAGTCATCGTCATCTTTTGAAAGCCCCTCATCCGTCGAAGGGAATTCATCGGCTGAATCAGGTTTGGAAGGCCCGAAATCGACATCTTCCATTCCTGTGGTGTCAAAGGCCTCAAGGGTCGCTTCTTCAGAAGAATCAGATGGTACATCCATTGTAGCGTCCGGGAATTCACCCGTCTCGCCAAAAGGATTGTCAGGAGCCTCTGTAGCAGCTTTCATTCCGTCTGCATCAGGCATGGAAGCCGCATCAGGAACGCTTTCTTCGGCAGAAGGAGCATCCCCGTCACCGTCAATCAATGAATCAATACTGAAGGAACCGAGGTCACCAAGGGAATCCGCACCCGAAGAAGAATCCATGTCAAAGCTGTCCAAATTCCCAAGGTCGGAAAGATCACCTGTGTCAGATGAAGAAGAAGCGTCATGAATCGAATCGGAAGCAGAAAGCTCTTCGGCAGCAGGACTATCAGCCGGAATCTCAGGCTCTGCAAGGCTATCCTCTAAGGGGCTGTCATCAGCAGGAATCTCTTCTGCAGGGATTTCTTCAGCAGGAATCTCCTCAACCGGCTTGTCTTCAGCCGAGCCAGTCTCAGAAGCGAAACTTGCCAAATCAAAATCATCGGTTCCGGCAGGAATGTCAGGAATATCACTGGCATCAACAGTTGGTAAAGAATCGTCAGAAGCTGCATTCTCAGAGGAAGCCGGGTCATCGGGAGAAGCAGAGTCATTCCCGGAAATCAGGGAATCAATGTCAAATGAACCCAGGTCACCCAAATCTGACGCAGTCTCATTGTTGTCAAAAGAACCCGTCGAGGCAAAATCTGTCAGGTCACCGAGACCAGAGAGAGCCTCATTTATGTCAGCCGACTGAGCATTTTCCTCAGCATTTTCCCGGGCCGGGACTTCATCAAGGTCTTCTGCAAGAGGCTCTTCGGTGGCTGTGGCCGGCTCAAGATTCATCTGTGCAACACCATCATCATCAAGAACTGATGAAGGAATATCCTCGTTAAGGTTTATCTCGCCCAAATCCTCAAATCCGTCACTTGGGACAGTCTCACCGCTTTCAGATGAATCTCCGCTGGGAGCCAGAAGGGAATCAAGATCCATGTCTTCAAGAGGTGTTTTCTCTGTTTTATTCGTGTCATCTGTGGCAGAAAGTTCTTCCGGAGAATCAAGAGTATCATTTTCGAAATCCGCAAGGGCGTCTTCATCAGCGGTAACCTGAGGGCCAAGGATAGAATCTAGGGCAGAGAAATCAACATCAGGATCGGCATTCGCAAGGTCATCAAGCTCATTGCCCTGCCGCCCCCCCTGAGAATCGCTGTTTGAATCAGGAAGGCCAATGATGAAATCGTCAGAGTCATCTTCTTCTGAGATATTCTGAGGAAGCGGAATTTCAGCAATCTTTTCACCCCTCTGGGAGCGCAGCTTCACCTCATCGCCAATTTCGCGTATATCTTCGCTGAATTTTTTTAATTGATTCAATCCTGGCATTTATAGTCCCACCATAAACTAATATACTCTAGTTTCGGCATTTTGAAAACAATGCTTTATAGTAAAAAATATCTTGCAGGCCTTTACTTTTTTTATGAAATACCGATAAATAAAGTATGAAAAAGATTTTTGTTTTGACGGGATTTTTCATGTTTTTTGCCGCTTTTACGAGTCAGCTTTCGGCAAAAGATGCACTGTCAGCCCCTGATACTTACGAATACGATCTTACGCTCACGGACATAAAAGGAGTCTCCGCTCCTTACATCAGCAACAACTATATCGTTTTCACGGCTCCCGTCGAATCAAATTCAATCGGAATTGCCTTTGACTACGAAGAATTCAGAACCATTCATTATTTCCAGCTCAAGAAAAATTACGGCTACGAGGGTGAAATCACATCATCATATTATTTTTACATCTCGGAAATGCCAAAAAAAATTTCGAGGGTCTGCTACAGGCTGATTATTGACGGTCTCTGGACAGTCGACCCCCGGAATCCGAATGTGGTCTACAACAAAAAGGAGAACTTTTCGCTCTCATACATTGATTTGCCTGCAGAAGAAATTGAAATCACAGAGAAACTTGCGAACGGACTTACTCATTTTGTCTGCCGGGCTGAAAGCGGCCAGAAAATCCGCCTGGGAGGAACTTTCACCAACTGGGACAGCTGGATTTACGAAATGAAGGAAACCGAGCCGGGTAAATATGTGATAGACATTCCCCTTCACCCCGGCACCTACTATTACTCATATTTCATGGGAATCACGCCATTCATCGACGAGACAAATCCTAACCGGGGCTATTCGCTCGACGGAAGGATTGTCTCATGCATTACGATAAACTGAAAACGGAAAGTTGAAAGTTGAAAACTCAGGGCACTCCCCACGCAAGCGTGGGTCGGGCTTTCCGGGGTTGCGCTATCGCTCCATTGCTCCACT
>CAMOEE010000049.1 GCA_946611835.1 uncultured Treponema sp.
AGGACATCGGGTTTTCATCCCGACAACAGCAGTTCAATTCTGCTAGGAGATGAACGAATACCTTGCAACAATATTAGTTTGCAAGGTTTTTTTTAATTTAGATTTGTAAACAATTTGGGAGATTTTTCTTTATGGCAAGAAATCAGACATCTGCACAAAAAAGATTCCGTCAGAGCGAAGTTCGCCGCATGCACAACAAGGCTATCAAGAGCGAATGCCGTACTTATGTAAAACAGTTTGTTGAGGCTGTTCAGGCAAAAGACGAAAAACTCGCTCAGGAAAAGCTTGTCCTCATGACATCTAAGCTTGACTCTGCACGAAGCAAGGGCGTCCTCAAACGCAACGCTGTTTCTCGCAAAAAGTCTCGCATGCAGAAACTTTTCAATGTAACATTTGCTCAGGCAGCTGCTAACTAAGTTTCGTTATCAGTTTGATTTATGTTAAGCTATCTGATTGTATCTTTATGCACTTCAGATAGCATTTTTTTTATAGTAGGTGATTATGTCCGACAAAACAGCAAAAAAAGTAACCAAAAGTGACATCGTTGACAGAGTTCATGTAAGCACAAAAATTGAAAAAAAGGTCTTGCAGGAAGCTTTCGAGGGAATCATTGAGGAATTCAAGAACGCCCTCAAATCCGGAAGCACTGTCGAGTTGCGAGGTTTTGGTACTCTTGAGCCTCGTCTTAGAAAAGGTCGGGACAAAGCAAGAAATCCAAAGACTGGCGAGGTTCTTTCTGTGGAGCCTCATTATGTAGCGGCTTTCCGTGCCGGTCAGGAGCTTAAAAAAGCACTTATGGAGATTCCTGTTGAAAAGAAATAATCTTTTCTGTGCGGCTTTGCTTTTCCTGTCTCTTATTTTTCTTTCTTTAAGTCAGCCGTCCTTTGTTTTTGAGGACGGTTTTTCTTTTTTCGCATGGATCTGCTATATTCCTTTTTTTCTTCTTGCAGAACGACTTTCGCTGAAGTCTTCCTTTCTCTTTGGAGCATTATACGGCTCGCTTTCTTATTTTTTTATGTGTCCCTGGCTCTCTCAATTCGGAGCCGTGGCTCTTTCTTTTGTCTGCTTTATTTTCGCCATCCATAATTCGCTTCTTTTTTTCTTGCTTGTCTGGAGCAAAAGAATTTTTCATGATCGCCTGGGCAAATTTTACTGGATTTTTCGTGTCTTCCTCCTTCTTTCATTTGAATTCTTACGGACCCACGGAATTTTTGCCTTTTCTTACGGAATAATCGCTTACAGCCAGTGGAAGAATCCTGCTTTTCTCAACTTCTCTTCGTTTTTCGGGGTCTGGGGCGTGTCTCTTATAATTCTTCTTTTTAATTCCATAGCAGCCAAAGTCATCAGTGAAAGAAACCTGCGCTCGAATCTTAAAAAACTTTCTTTTTCAGTCTCTCTCATAGCCTCTGTCTATGTCCTTTATCTTTTCGGGAATTTGTTCGGAAAAGAGGATAAATCTGTCTCACTTTCCCTTGCCCTGATTCAGAACGCTTCTTCCGCCCCTTCCTGCAAGCTTTCTGATTATGAGCGTGATGTGATGCTTTTGGAGCGTCTGACCGACCAGGCCCTGAGAGACAATCCTGACACTGAGCTTGTTGTATGGGCCGAAACAGCCGTTGTTCCTGATATCCTCAACAATTTAGAGAATAAGACTGACCAGAGGCGTCATGCTCTCGCTTCTTTTTTGCATGATTACATAAAAGAAAAGAAGGTCTTTTTTTTAATCGGTAACAATCATGCAGACAGTGACGGAACCCACAATTCAGCCTTGTTTTTTGATCCTGCCACTGATTCTGTCGGGGTCTATGATAAAAATCATCTTGTTCCATTTACCGAATTCTGGCCCTCCTTCCTTGACTTCAAGATTTTCGACAGGATAAAATCTTCTTTGAACTGCGAATTCTTCGCTCATGGAAAATCTGTCAGAATCTTCAGCATCAGGGGACTGAAATTTGCCACTCCTATTTGTTTTGAGGATTCTTTTTCACCCCTTGTCAGGAAAATGAAGAAGATGGGGGCTGATTTTTTCGTAAACATAAGCGATGACGCATGGTCGAAATCAAATGCCGCCCGGAAAATGCATCTCTCTATGTCTGCCTTCCGATGCGCTGAGTTTTCCACCCCCATGGTCCGAAGCACTATTGACGGAAAAACCTGCATTATAAATGAGAAAGGCCGCGTCCTCTCAGAGCTTGAAAGCGGAATCGACGGTTACTTGTGCCCGACTCTCAGTCTTTCCGGTAGCAGAAAAGAGACTTTTTATCTATTTTGCGGTGACTCAGCTATGATTTTTATTTCAATCCTAATATTCTCAATCTTGTTGATTTTATCTGCAGGATTTGTTAAAGTTAATACCTATGGCAGAAGATAAGCAGAAGAAGAACCTTACAGTTTTTGGTCAGGAAACAGAATTTGACGGAGTTCTCGAATTTACCGACAATCTTGTGATTACCGGAAAATTCAAGGGTGAAATTCGTGCTACCGGTGACCTTGAGATTGAGAAGGGGGCTGTCTGCGAAGTCCAGAAAATGAGCGCAAATTCAATCGTTATTTCTGGTTCTGTCACCGGTGATATTGACGCCCCGGAGCGTGTCGAAATGTGCACTGGCAGCGTTGTCCGTGGTGATGTCAAAACTGCCCGAATCCGCATTGCCGAGGATGTTGACTTTGAGGGACAGCTTTCAATGCTCGAAAAGGAAAGTGATATCAACCTCTTCTCCGTTGCATCCGAAGAGTATAAAAATGCCCTCGTCTTAAAGTCGGACGATCCACGCTAAATCCTTTTCTAAAGCTCCTTTATGTATTTCTCTCCGTGTTTCTTAAAGCCCATTTTTAAGAGATATGGTTCATGTCCGCTGGAAGGGTTTTCGAAAGTAAGCTGCCTGATGGTTTTTATTTCAGCGATGAAGTCGTACAGGTAAGTTCCGATTGAGCAGTCCCTGAATTCGGGCGTTACATAATCGATTTTTATTGCTATTGAATTTTCTCCTTCCTTAAGTCCGAGAAAAATACCAGCCGGTGTTGACTTATAGCAGACGAGATATGCATAGTCATAAATCTTTTTGACATCCATGTCCGGGAAAAATTTCCTGATGTCGGCCTCATACTGGTAGAGAAAAAAACGCAGAAAACTGTCGCTTGGATTAAGCTTCGTTATTGAGTATTTTCTTTCTTTTTTGACAAGCATGAAAATATTCACGCAGTTTATTATTGCTAGAACGCCGTTCATTATGGCTGTAGGATAAGAGCGAATCAGGAATGCATAAATAGTGAAGATGATTCCGCCTGTCATGTTTATGATTCGGAGTTTCATAACAGATGTCATCAGCATTGAGATTACGATGATAACGGAGCCGATATAACCAATCAATTCAATATACATAATGATATTATCGCATGATTTTTGAAAAAATCAAAATATTTTATTGAGGTAGAAAAGGGCTCTCAATGTTCATGATGCGAGTAAAATTATTGTTATTGACTTTTTTTTAGTGCCGTGCTTTAATGATTGCATCACTTATTTTGAATTTAAATTTCTTTTTTTTATTGAATAATCCATTTTAATCCAAAATATTTTAGATAAATACAAAGTTTCATGTGTTTTTGTCAATTTTTTTATACATTTTTATATAATCTCATGGAGAACAAAAGATGGCATTGATCAGACGCCGTTCAGCCGCAAGTGCAGAAAAAGCGGCAGCCCAGGAAAATCCTCAGCCAGAATTGGATTTAACACTAGCCCAGGCTCCTTCCCAGGAAGCTTCGGAACCTTCAGAAAGTGCGGGAGCAGAGGTAGCTTCAGAAAAGCCCGCTAAAATCGTTCGCCGCCGTAGAGTCGTAAAAACTGAGCCAGCCGCAGAGCCGGCAGAGAACATTGAGAATCCTGTCGAAAAGCAGCCCGAGAGCTATGCTTCTGCAAGTCCTGATTACTCTGAAGAGGCCGCAAATGCCGCAAGTATCCAGAGCCAGGGAAGTGCTCCAGAAGAGCATGCCACTTCTGATAATCCTGAGTCATCGGAGAACGCTTTGCCCGATTCTCAGTCAGAGGGGCAGGGAGCCCAGCCAAGAACTTACCGCAATTACCGCAATTACAACAATAACCGTGATTTCAACAATCAGCGCGAGAACAACTTCAACAATCAGAACAATCCGCGAGGCCGCTTTGACCGCCGCATGAGCTACCGTGAGCGAATTGCAGCAAGGAACGCAGCCCGGGATGAGGCAACGGCCCAGGCACAGATTATCGAAAACCCGGAAGAATTCGAGTCAAAGCCAAAACTGCTTATTAACGATCTTACAAAGATGAGCATGCCGGAGCTGAGAAACCTTGCCATTGAGTACGGATACCCTGAGGAAGAGCTTCCTGCAATGAAAAAACAGGATCTCATCTTCGTTATCCTTAAATCACATACGGAGAGGGGTGGGCTTATTTTTGCTTCAGGCTCCCTTGAGATTCTGCCAGACGGTTACGGGTTCCTGAGAAGCCCCCAGAACAGCTATCTCCCTGGCCCTGACGACATTTACATTTCACCGAGCCAGATTCGCCTTTTCAACCTTAAGACAGGCGACACAATCTACGGCCAGACCCGCTCGCCAAAAGAAGGTGAGAGATTCTTCGCCCTTCTGCGAATCATGACCGTAAACTTTGATGAGCCTCGTGTCGCACAGACCCGAGTTCCTTTTGAAAACCTTACCCCTCTTTATCCAAAAGAAAAGCTCACCCTTGAGACAACCTCAACGGAGTACAGCACCCGGATCATCGATTTGTTCGCCCCAATCGGAAAAGGCCAGCGTCTTCTTATTGTGGCTCCTCCAAAAGCCGGTAAAACGACTATTTTGCAGAAGGTGGCAAACGCAATCACCGCAAACAATCCGGAAGTTTACCTCATCGTACTTCTTATTGACGAACGCCCGGAGGAAGTCACCGACATGGAGCGGGCAATCAAGGGCGAGGTTATTTCATCAACATTCGACGAGCAGGCTACCCGCCATGTTCAGGTCGCTGAGATGGTCCTTGAGAAGGCGAAACGCCTTGTTGAGCACAAAAGGGATGTCGTAATCCTTCTCGACTCAATCACCCGTCTTGCACGCGCTTATAACCAGACAGTTCCGACATCAGGAAAAGTTCTTTCAGGTGGTGTCGATTCAAACGCCCTCCACAAGCCGAAGCGATTCTTTGGTGCCGCACGAAACATCGAGGAGGGCGGTTCACTTACAATCATATCTACGGCCCTTATCGATACAGGAAGCCGCATGGATGAGGTAATCTTCGAGGAATTCAAGGGAACAGGCAACTCTGAAATTGACCTTGACCGAAGACTGGCAGAACGACGCCTTTTCCCGGCCATCAACATCAAAAAATCCGGCACACGAAAGGAAGAGCTTTTGCTTGACGAGGCCACATTACAGAAACTTTGGGTTTTGCGAAAGGTCATCAACCCGATGGAAGATGCCGAAATCACCGAGCTAATCCTTGAGCAGATGAAGAAGAGCCGCAACAACGAGGCCTTCCTCACCAACATGAACACAGGAAGCGCGGCACTTTAATGAACGAGAGGCTCTGGAGAAATCTAGAGCCTTTTTTTGTTTAATGTGGAAATGCCTGTGCGGGATGTTAGTTTTAAAAGAATGCATTAAAATAAAAAAAAACGGTGGCTGAACCTTGTCATTACCACCGTTTTTTGCCCGAAAGGGGACTTGAACCCCTATGAAGTTGCCCTCACTAGGACCTGAACCTAGCGCGTCTGCCAATTCCGCCATTCGGGCTTAATCAAAAAATGTTATTCAATTATATTTGTTTTTGGACAGTTTGTCAATTTGATAAAGGCTTGTATTCTAAAAAAATTACGACATTTTAAGATATTTTGCGGCACAACAGACGAAAAGCACCAGAATGGCTAAAATCGCAAAATATGACCATATTGGGAGAGAGCCGTCGCCGTTCCTTCTGCGGCCTTTCGGATTCCGTGAGTCGATTGCATCAAGAAGTGCTTTTTTGGATTTTCGTGATGCCTTTGTTTCTTTTTGACTTGGCGGGATAACATTGTTCCCTTGTCCGACGGCATAACCGCATTTTGGACAGCCGTTTGCGAATTTGCCGGGTGCACCTGTTGTCCCGCAGACCGGGCATCGTACTGATGAAAAGAATTTTCCGCAATGCCTGCAAACTCGCGCGTTCTGGGGAACTTCCGCACCACAGTTTTCGCAGAAAAATTTAGCAGATTGCTTTTTCATTATTTTTTGATTGCCAGGGCTAGTTTTTTTGCATCATTTGACATGACTTCTGCAAATACATTCTCAATTTTGTCGTCAATTTTCATTGAGGCAATGCCGATTTTTGTTCCCGGAGAGAGATTCATGATAAAAGAAGGAATATCCGGCGTGAATTCCAGAACAAGACCGTTGTAATTTCGTGCGACACCTGAGACCATAGCAAGGGTGATTGGGTTTGTGAACACGAAGGACACTGAACTTGGGGCTGTGTCAAGCTTGAGGGCCTCGGCTTTTTCTTTCTGGTCGGCCTTGTTTGCGTTCATTATTTCCGCTAATTTTTCATCGATGCTCTGCTCGTCTGCCATATCCTTTTCTCCTGTTTCTTCAACCGATTCTTCTTCGATTATATCATCATTTTGGGAATTATCAAACTTATTTTCTTCGAGGAGCTTTTTCAGCTCGTCGATTCCTGGAAGGACTGCAGCCTCGCCCTCATCATAAGGCTCTTTAATCACTGACTCCACCGTGATGACATTCTCTTCGTTACCAGCCATCCTCTCAAGCTTGTCAGCCGCGACTTCGTCCCCTAGAATCTCTTCCAGACGGTCTGCGGCACGCTCATCACCTGCTATTTCTTCAAGCCTGTCCGCTGCCATTTCGTCACCTATGGCTTCAGCTTCTGCCTTCTGAATGTCATCGAGTGTTTCTTCCTCACATTCGCTGACATTATTCTGGCAGTTTGTCTCTTCGAATTTACTCACGAGATCATCGAAACTTTCTTCGCTCTCGTCTTTCTTTGAATCAATTTCTTTTTCAGTCACGTTGTCCTCGCTTTCTTTGTGGGGAAGCAGCTCGTCAATGGAAATTTCTTTTTGTTCATCTTCTGTAAGATAACCTGAGAAAATATCATCAGTTTTTGAAAGAATTTTTCTGAGCTGATCAAGCCCTTCCACACCGACAGAATCAAAAGTTCCCCGTACATGGAGAGCCTCTGCCTTTTTCTGCTCCTCTTCGTTGAAATTCTCGTCGGTATATAGAATCATTTGGGGCCTGTAGTCACCGAATCCGCTCATCGCATACTGGGCGAGGGTCTTCCAGTGCCTTGGGTAATCTTCCGTGCTAACGACTATGAGATGCGGCGCAATCTCCTCGATGTTATCAAGAGCTTTAAGGAGCCATTTGTAGACAATCGTGTCATAGCCCGCTGATTTGAGAACAGAAGAGATATTTGTTATAGCCTTTTCATTGTCGGCTACAAGAAGCGCCTTCATTTTTTTCTCCGTTTATTCAGTTCCGAGGTTCGTGACGGTATAATCGTAAATCTGCCAAATTCCGTCCCGCTGTCTTACTTTGTAGATATAGCGTTTTTTCTCGCTGAAATTCGGATATTTGAACCACTCCAGGACTGAGACCGTTCCCTCTGTCTGTGAATAAGAAGTGTTTTCGATATGGAATTTCTCTGGAATGCTAACAACATCATGGTCAATTCTGTTCTGCATGAGGTCAGCCTTATAAGACTGGAGCATTCTGTTCCTTTCGTCTGCACTTGCGTTCTTATATTTTCGGTTGACTTCGCTGTTTCTTACCATCATCTGTTCGATATCCATGTAGAGGAAATACTGATCCCACAATGTCTTCTGGCGGGCTATGATTGTCTGCTCAACGACCTTGTCAGGCGATATTGCCTCTGGTTTAAGGAGAGAAGTGGTTTTATTCTCGACTGGAAGGACGCTTGAAGCTGATGCTGAAGGAGCCGGACGGATGTCGAGAGAAAGCCGGTTTGAAGCTATTTCCGTGAGGCGAGATTTGTAAAGCTCAGGATAGAAACGGAGCTCAAGGTAATAGATTGAAGGTTCATCAATCTGAATGTAATCCTTTACATTTTCAACGAAGGAGTAAGTCTCCCCAGGCTCAATCGCAAGTTCCCTGAAATAAACTGTCTGGTTCGTAGAGCGTTTGATAACGAGGTCTTTTGTGTTGGGCAAGGTCGTGTTCTTGATTGTGTAAGCGTAGAAATCAAGGGAGAACATGCGGTCATCTGCGAGCTTGAAACGGAGGGTGTCGGTGCCTTTGTTTGTGATTGCCACATCAACATAAATCGGGTTATCTTCCTTGCTTCCGGGATAGTACATCGTGCGGTCGTAGAATCTGATTGAGACAGATGCCTTTGAGTAGTCTTGTGTATTGGATTTTTTTGCAGCTGCGCTCTGAGCAAGGGCGAACTGTGCAAAAATTGTAAAACTTGCTATAATTGAAATAAGAGTGCGTTTCAACGAAGTCTCCTTTTTAAAGTTTATCACATATAATATCGGAATGTTTGCATGAAATCATTATTATCAAATTTTCTTCTTTCAGTCACGAACGGATGGCAGGATTTTTTTTCTGATGTCAAGTCACTTGCCTCTGGCCAATATTTCCCGGCTGAGATAGAGGGCGTTTCTGGCACCAGTGCCAGTTTTCTTGCAGCTCATTATATTGAGTCCGTCCGTGCCAGAATTCTTTCTTCCTTGCAGTACAATGCGACAGGACGATTTTCTCAGGCCCAGCAAAAGGACGGGGTGCTTCTGTCGGCTTCTTCACTTGATTTTGTGATGGTCGTTCCGACAGATAAGGAAGCCCTTGACTTGTCACAGGATTTCGAGACGGCCTTCTCTGATTCTGTTGAGATTTATTCCCTTCCCTGGTGGGGCCTTGTTCCTTACCGCTCCGTAGCCGTAGGTTCGGCGGTTTTCGGACATCGTTCAGGCGTACTTTCACGGCTTGCCTATCAGGCCCGTTCCCTCAATGCCACCACGAAACCCCGCATTTTTATCGTGACACAGCGTTCATTGCAGACTCCGCTTCCTTCCCCGGAATATATCCGTTCCCTTGTCTTCAATTTGCACAAGGGATTGCAGACTGACCCGGCTGACCTTGCCCAAAAACTTGCTTCACTGGGATATATCCGAGTTCCCAAAGTCGGCCTTCCTGGAGAATTCACTCTTCGTGGTGAGGTTCTTGATGTATTCACCCCGGGCGAGCAGTTACCGAGTCGAATTCTTTTTGATTTCGACGAGATTTCTTCAATAAAAAGTTTTGATGTTGAGAGCCAGTCAACTAAAGATGTCCGTGAGAGCCTTTTGATTTATCCAATGAAAGAAGTCATCTGGAACGATGAACTTGTGGGCAGACTTGAAAATCTCTTTGAAAAATTCGGGAAAAATTTAGACACAGATAGTGCAGATGACGGGGATAATAAAAATTCCTCTGTGTCCTCTGTGAACTCTGTGAGGAATTTAGAAAACGACGGCACGATTTTCCTTGCACTTACCGAAGAAGCTGAAAAAGCAAAAAACAAACTTCTTGAGGAACTCCGTGCCGGAAAGGAAAGTGAGGGCGAGGAGCTTTTCTACGGTGCCTTGTGGGAGAAAAAATACACGATTTTTGATTATATTTCTTCTGGAACGACGGTTTTCTTCTATGATTATGACCGGCTCAACAACATGCAGGAGAATTTTGACCGGGAGTATGCCGGAATGTACCGTACGGCCCGTCAGAATTTTCCTGTCCTTCCACCCAGCGAGATGATTCTTCCTTTTGAGAAGGTCTCAAAAATGACTGAGAGGCGTATTTCTTTCAGGACCCTTCACACCGAGACCGAGGAAGATGAGAATGCCAGTGAAGATGTCAATTTCTTCAGAATTGAGTGCGATCCTCCCCACAGTTTTTTCGGAAACATCAATTATCTTAAGGAGCAGCTTGAGGATTTGCAGAGCGATGGCTGGAAGATTTTCGTTTTTGCTGACAACGAGAACCAGTCCCTGCGCATCAAGGAAATCCTAAAAAATTTCATAGACAAGCCTGCTGAGGGTGAATATTTAGACCGCCTCAACAAGAACGCCAAAAAAGGCATCCCTTATTTTCCGCTGGTCGTTTATCCCAAGGCAATCACGACTGGCTTCGGAATCTCCCAGACCAAAACCCTGGTCATTCAGGAAAACGAGATTTTCGGGCGGAGAAAGCATGTTCCAAAGTCAATCCGAAGCGCAAAATCCCAGGCGATAGACACTTTCGTTGAACTTAACGAGGGGGATTTTGTCGTCCATGTGAACTACGGCATCGGTATTTTTCGGGGAATCCAGCGCGTAAAGGCCATGGGAAACGAGCGCGACTACATCAAGCTTGAGTATGCCGACGAAGAATTCGCCTTTGTCCCCATTGAGCAGGTTAATCTTGTCCAGCGCTACATCGGAAACGAGGGAGACAATCCCCGCCTTGATAGAATCGGATCCAAATCTTGGGAAAACCGCAAAAACAAGGCAAAGAAAGCCGTCGAGGACCTGGCAGAAAAACTCATCGCCCTTTACAGCCGTAGAAAGGCCAGCCGGGGCTTTCCATTCCCCAAGGACGGCGAGTGGCAGACAGCCTTTGAGGCGGCTTTCCCTTACGAAGACACGCCAGACCAGTTCAATGTCTCAAAGGAAATCAAGGCCGACATGGAAAAACCCGTGCCCATGGACCGTCTTGTCTGCGGCGATGTCGGCTACGGAAAGACAGAGATTGCCATGCGGGCGGCTTTTAAGGCCGTCATGGGCGGAAAGCAGGTCGCCTTCCTTGCTCCGACCACGATTCTGGCCGAGCAGCATTATGAATCCTGCGTGGAGCGCTTTGCGAATTTCCCGGTCACGATTGCCCAGCTATCCCGTTTTGTGTCTCCTTCCGAGCAGAAAAAGGTCATAGCAAAGGTCGCCTCGGGTGAAGTTGATATCCTTGTGGGAACCCACCGAATCATTCAGAAAGATGTGGTTTTCAAGGATCTGGGACTCATGATTATCGACGAGGAGCAGAGATTCGGCGTTAAGGACAAGGAAAAACTCAAGACCATGAAGGCAAACATAGACAGCCTTGCCATGAGCGCCACCCCCATTCCCCGTACTCTTCACATGAGCCTTTTAAAAATCCGGGATATGTCCCTTTTGACAACTCCTCCCCAAACCAGAAAGCCCATTGAGACCATTGTTGACGCATACACCGATGAGCGGGTGGCAAAGGCAATCAGGCAGGAAGTGGAGCGGGGCGGCCAGGTTTTCTATCTTCACAACAGGGTTGAGACCCTTGATGATGTACGGCGAAAATTGCAGCAGATTGTGCCCGAGATGATGATTGATGTGGCTCACGGCCAGATGAGCGCCGAGGAGCTTGATGACATTTTCCGCCGCTTCAAGATGGGCGGCTTCCACATTCTCATTGCCACAACGATTATCGAGAATGGAATCGACATCCCAAATGTCAACACGATTATCATTGACCGGGCAGACATGTATGGCGTAAGCCAGCTCTACCAGCTCCGTGGCCGGGTCGGACGAAGCGACAGGAAGGCCTATGCATATCTTCTCTACCCTGAGAACAAGGTTCTTTCCGAGGTTGCCATGAAACGCCTTCAGGTAATCTCAGATTTTACTGAGCTTGGTTCTGGATTTAAAATTGCCATGAAGGACATGGAAATCCGGGGAGCTGGAAATCTTCTTGGAAAAGACCAGAGCGGAGAAGTCTATGCGGTCGGTTTTGATTTGTATGTCAAGCTTCTGAACGAGGCCGTAGAGCGCCTTATGAACAGCGAGAACTACGAGGCCCAGAACGAGGTTCTCATGGAGCTTGAGTATTCAGGCTTTATACCGGACACTTACATCCCCAACCTTCAGACAAAAATGGAAGTCTACAAGAAAATTGCAGGCGTTCAGTCAAAAGACGAGCTTGAGGGAATGTATCTTGAGCTTGAGGACCGCTTCGGCCCGATTCCTGACGAGGTTTATTCTCTTTTGAGCCTTGCTGAGGTGCGTGTCATAGCCAAAAAACTCTATATTTCATCGATTAAGGAAAAGCAGGGCCTTATTCAGATTGAATTCGGAAAAGTGAGCGACATAAAAATTGACAGGGTCTTGAAGCTGATAAAAGAAAGTGCCGGCAAGGTCAGGCTGGACCCGACCAGGCCAAATATGATTCTCATGCAGGCCGGAAAAATCGGCCTCAAGGAAAAAAGCGAATTTATCCGGGAAAAACTTGAGGCACTGGTTTAAAATTTAAGCCCGTGCTTTGCCATGAGCTTCTCCAGTTCGCCTGACTTTATCAGGTTTCTGATAACTTCGTTGACCTGCTTTGTTACGGCTGAATTGTCCTTTTTGATGGCCACAGCATACATCATCTCATCGAAACGCTCAGGGAGAATCATAACATTTTCGTCAATGTAGCCGTGCAAAATTGAGTTGTCGATTGCGAATGCGTCGATTTCACCGTGCTTCAGGGCATCTTTTAGAGTCTGGTTTGAAGGATATGTCACAACATTGAGGAAAACACCGCTTTTGATAGCCGCATTTTTGATTGTGGCGCTAGTCATAGAGCCTTGCGTGACTCCGATTTTTTTGTTCTCCAGATTCTTTAATGAAGTGATTCCTGAAGACTTTTTGACCATGATTCCGACCGAGTCAGTGTAGTAGACATCAGAAAAATCATAGTTCTGCTTTCGTTCCTCTGTGATTGTGAAAGTTGCGATTACAAGGTCAACCTTTTCCTGATTGAGAAAGGCGCTCCTGTTCTTTGCACTGACCGGTATGAAGGTTGTCTTTGATTCGCTTCCTAAGATTGATTTTGCGATTGCCCTTGCTATGTCGATTTCCAGGCCCTCGAATTCTTTTGTCTCCGGGTTCAGATAGCTGAGACCAGGAACATCATCCTTAACGCCGACCGATAGGGTTCCGGCTTTCTTTATTTTGTCTATTCCGTTTGGTTTTGCGAAAGAAGCGGCTGACAGGAATAGGAAAAGAGTTGGGAGAATCAGTGTTTTTAAGGAAATCTTTATCATTTGGCCTCCATTTAAATATCTTTACAATTTTAATACAGATACTAAGATTTCGCAAATAATTTTTGGCGGAGTGGTTACAGAAAAAGAATTTGTGCTATAATGACGCCATGTCTGAAAATAAAGAAAATACTGAGAAATACATCCGCCCCACTTGGGACGAATACTTCATGGAAGTTGCCCGCTCCGTCGCAAAAAGGGCAACCTGTGACCGTGGCCGGAGCGGCTGCGTGATTGCCAGGGACAACCAGATTCTCGTAACCGGCTATGTCGGAAGCCCTGCTGGCCTTCCTCACTGTGACGAGGCCGGGCATCTAATGAAGAAAATGCTCCACACGGACGGCTCAATCACCCAGCACTGCGTACGCACCGTTCATGCCGAGCAGAACGCAATCTGCCAGGCCGCAAAAAGGGGAATCTCAATCGACGGCGGAACAGTCTACTGCAAGATGACACCCTGCAGAACATGCGCCATGCTGATTATCAACTGCGGAATCAAGCGGGTAGTCTGCGAAAAGCACTACCACGACGAAGCCGACAGCCTTGAAATGTTCAGTGAAGC
>CAMOEE010000050.1 GCA_946611835.1 uncultured Treponema sp.
ATGGGGCTTGAAGTTCCTGAGCCGACCGGAGCCTTCTACATGTTCCCCAGCATCAAAAATCTCGGAATCTCAAGCGAAGAATTCGCAACTCAGCTTTTCCAGAAGCACAATGTGGCCGTAGTTCCGGGAAGCGTTTTCGGCTTAGGCGGCGAAGGCCACATCCGCTGTTGTTATGCGACGGCCGTAGACAAAATGAAGGTCGCCCTGGACAGAATCGCGGAATTTGTAGAAGAGTTGAGAAAATAGCGGGCGTTGCGGGCGGCGCTTGAGCCCGCAGAGGGGGTAGGCGTAAACACCCGAACGGAGAGAAAGTGACCAAGTTTACTTGGGCATTTTCTCGTAGTGAGAGGTGTTGTAGCCGAGGGGGAGACTTCCCCCTTTATATTTTTCAATTTTCAACTTTTAGTTTTCCGTTTTTTCTGCCGATAATAAAGGCGATATGAGTACCTTAATTGCTGTTGTCATTATTGTAGCTTTCGGCGCGATTGTTATTTCTTTTGCCACCCGAAAAAAGTCGGGAAACGGAGGCAGAAAGAAGAGTCGTGCCCAAATTATAAAGGATTCAAGTCGAAAACTTGCTCAGGATCCGCATAACGCAGATGCTCTTATCGCTCTTGGAGATTTGTATTACAACGAAAGGGCCTGGGAAAAGGCATATCCGATTTACGAGACTCAAATGAGCATTGCACCTGCTCGCAAGGAAATCGATGTTTTCAAGGCTTCTTTGAGGCAGGGAATTTGCGCGGTTAAGCTCAATAAATTCCCGGATGCATTCAAAGGACTCAGCGCAGCCGCTCAGATTAACCCCAACGATTTTGAAGTTAATTTTTACCTGGGAACAGCATTCTACAAGAATAATGAGTTTGAAAAGGCTGTCCCTCGTTTTAAGAAAGTCGTGATTTTAAAGCCAGAAGCATCCGGAATCAATTCGCCGCTCGGGCTTTCTCTTTACAAAGCAAAGCATTACAAGGAGTCTCTTCCTTACCTCAAAAAGGCTCTGGACGAAAACCCGGAGAACAAAGAAGCTCTTTTTTCAATGGCCGACGGCATGAACGAAAGCGGTTATGGCGAAAAGGCAATAAAAGTCTTCATGCACTTACGCCCGGATCCCGAATTCGGTGCTCGAGCCTGTCTTGCGGCCGGAATGTTCCATCTTAAGAACGGCGAGGCTGATAAGGCTATTCAGGATTTTGAAATCGGTCTTAAGCATCAGAATGCAACGCCTGAAGTTGCGATTGAAACCCGCTACCGCCTTGCGAATGCGCATTTTGCGATGAAGGCAATCGGCAAGGGAATCGGTTATCTGCAGGAAATCATGGCCGTGAATCCCCAGTACAAGGATGTTCCTCAGCTTATTGCACGCTATTCCGAGCTTAATCAGAATAAGAATCTTCAGACATATCTCATGGCAAGTTCCAGCGATTTCGTTTCTTTGTGCCGCCGTATTGTTGTGAAATATTATCCTCGCGCGGCCGCAAAAATCGTCGATATTTCGGTTACGCCTGAGAATGTCGAAATCATCCTGAGCGTTGAGTTTGTCCGTTCAGAAGAGACTCATATTTTCAGATTTTACCGTACTACGGGTGCCGTGGCCGATTTGTATGTGCGTGAGTTTCATTCCCGGGTTTCAGAGGCAAAGGCTGACAAGGGTATTTGTATTACCGCAGGCCTTTTCAGTGAAGAGGGCCGTAAATACGCAGAAGGCCGCCCTATCGATCTGGTAGATAAGAACGGCCTCATTAAGATTCTTAAAAAGATTGATGCTTAGGGTGCTTCCCTGGCGCATTAGCTTGTGGCGTTTTTTATCGCAGCTTTTCGATTTTTGCGTGCTGTTCGTCAAAAAGCTCCATTACATGGTCAATCATTTTCTGTTTTGGATCTGCTTCATCAGCAGGGAGAGCTGCCAGGTACTCCTTTCGGAATGACTTGCACTCGATAACCGGGCTTGCTCCAAAAATCTGAACGGCTGGCTCTATGAAGTCAGCAAGCATATCGTCCGGGTTGCTCATGTCGATTGTGAGGGCACTTCCGTTGATTGTGACCAAAATCATTACATCGAACATACGAAGGTATGAGTCAATCTCACGCAGGCCTCGTTTTGTCTCCGGGTGTCCGGGGCGGTAGCGGGTGCCGCTTGGGAATACGAGGATTACTTCGCCGTCCCGCTTGCATTTATCCATGGCCCGCATTGCCGCAAGGTTGATTGTGCGTGCCCGTTTTTCTTCTTCAATCTTTTCCTGCTCGCTCTGAGCGTTTTCTTCGGCCTTTGTGAGTGAGCGGGTAGGGTAAATTACAACCCGTGTAAAACTCTCGGCGAATGCACGGACAAGCGGGTTTGCTTCGTTGAGCTTCATTCCTGCTATTGCAACGATTCGTTTTGACAGGTCTTTGCCTTCTTCGCCAAGGTCATGCTCCAAAAGGTAGCAGAGAGCAGGCAAGTCAGTATTTGAGTAGTGTTCCATGAGAATAAGGCCGTGTTTGCCAGATTTTACGGCTTCAAGAAAAGCCCGGAAGTTTTCCTTGCCTTCAAGACGGCTTCCTTCTGCCATATTGTCGGCTACAAGCTTATCCATGAACTTTCGTGTCTGTGGATTTTCTTTTTGATAAACATTCGTCTCATCGATTTTTGCCGCTGCGACAGAAAGGTTTGCCAGCGACTTGAACATATCAGCGTATTTTTCGCGGATTGAAACTGCCATAGTATCCTCTGTTTTATTTTTTCCCTCCATTGTAAGTCCTATAAAGATTTTTAGCAAGTTGTTAGAAAATTTAAAAAAAACTGATAAAAAAATCTGAAAAATAACTGAAAGCATTGTATAATAATTCTTATCGCTGATAAATATATTTCCCAGGAGCTTTAAATGATTGAAGAACTATTAAATTCATTTTTTGATAGCGCTTTTCCAACTCAAATCCTTCAGACTTTTATATCAATTGCGGGACTGATAGTGCTTTGTATTGCAGCAGTCGTCACACTTTCGATTTATTTCTGGTGTGCTAAAGGAGAAATGGATGACCGAATCTTTACGGTAACAAGCGACGGCCTTGGAGAACAGAGTGAAAAAATCAAAGTTCTCCTTAAAAAACTTAAGGCCAGCAAAAAAGAAATTAATGCGGCCCTTCTTCTTATTGAGGAAGTAATGATTCGTATGCAGCGAAATATGAAACTGGCTGTTACCGTACATGTAAAAAAGTCCCTGGGAGACATCAAAGTCACTCTTTCTTCATATGGTGAGCCTTACAATCCTTTCCTTGAAGACGAGGCATGGACAGGTCAGAGTGAAGATTATCTCCGTGGAATGATTCTTTATGCAAACCGCTCTAAACTTTCTTATGCACGCCGAAATGATAAAAATTTCGTGACGATTCTTGTGCATTCGGCTGGCAGTCATGCATTGTACTACACAATGGCCGCAATGTTTGCCGGAATTGCCTTCGGTTTTGTATTAAAACTTATGCCAGAGTCTGCCGCTGCTTTTATTTCTGACGGAGTGCTTTCTACCGTACAAACTCTGTTTATGAATTCACTGTCTTTGCTCTTGGCTCCTGTTCTTTTTTTCTCGCTGGTTACTGGTTTTTCAAGCCTTTCAAGCAGCAGGGATTTGGGAAGAATCGGCGGTAAAGTCATCTGCTGCTTTGTAATTTCCACTCTTATAGCAGTTTTACTTTCCTTTATATTGGGAGGTGCTGTTTTTGACAAAGTTGTTATATCAGTTTCTGAATCTTTTGAAAATTCTGCCCACAAGCTGGCAGAATACGGCGAATTTTCTATCAAAAAACTGCTTTTGGGTATTATTCCTGAAAATGTGGTAATACCAATTTCTGATGGAAATATGCTTCAGATTATTTTCGTTGCCGCCTTTACCGGTCTTGCAATGGTGGCCTTGGGGGATAAAGTCAGCACAATCAGGCATATTTTCACTGAGGCAAACGAACTTTTCCTTAAAATGATGAGCCTTGTCATTTCATGCGTGCCATTTGTTGCCTTTTCAGCAATGGGAATTCTGGTTTATTCAAGCAAGGCTTCTTCCCTGCTCATGCTGATTGTCTATCTGCTTGCTTATCTCGGTGCCAGTCTTATTCTTTTCCTTCTCTATTCAATTTTTATTCTTTTTGGAGCCAGGATTTCTCCGCTCCCTTACATAAGGAAGACAGTTTCATATTTGATTACACCCTTAATGCTTTCGAGCAGCAACGCCTGTATTCCCATGACGATTAATTTCTGTCAGAAAAAGCTGGGAATATCAGGCAAAATCACTTCCTTTGCTATTCCTTTGGGGGCCACAATCAACATGAATGGAACTGCTGTGATGACTGTTCTTTCTGTTCTTTTTCTTGCAAAAATTACAGGGGTTTCTCTGGATACTGCAATGTGTTTAAAAGTCGGACTTTTATCTATAGTTGTTTCGGTAGGGTCTGCAGGAATTCCAAATTCAGTATTAATTCCCCTGGTAATGCTTCTGAATGTGGCAGGAATTCCTGTTTCTTCAATCGGCTACCTTCTTGGAGTCTGGAATATCATTGACCGTTTAGGTACGGCAGTGAATGTAAACGGCGATATAGCTACTTCACTTCTGGTTGCAAAAAGTGAAAAAGAACTGGATGAAGATGTTTATAAGGATATAATCCCGGAAAATACAAGAAAATAAGGGGGACAATATGAGAAAGAATCTTTTACCGCTTCTTTTGTTTGCAACTTCTGCCCTTTGTGCAGTCTCGTGTGCAAGCACAGGAAAAACACTTTCAAAAGAAAAAGGAGAAGTTATGCAAACTTCCATTACAAAAGAGAGCCAGACACTCAGTATGGAAACTTTGGGAAATGCCCGGGAACTTGGCGGTTATAGAAACCTGCATGGACGAAAAATAAAACGGGGGCTATTGTTCCGTTCCGCTAAGCCTGCGGCAGCCAGTAAAAATGACCTTAATCGTCTCAAAAATGAATATCAGCTGGCGACAATTGTTGATTTCCGCATGAGCTATGAAAGGGAAGCTGAACCAAATCCAAAAATCGAGGGCGTAAATGATTTCTGGTGTCCGATTATCGATGAGGATCTCATTTCTGCAAATGTAAATATGCCACTGGATTCAGCAAAGTCAATGACTACTTTCGACCGTCTTAAAATTGCGATTGAACGGGGAATCATAACTGACAAGATGTATGTCGGCTTCCTGTCGATGGAACAGGGCAAAAAAGGCTATAAAGAGCTTTTCCGCCAGCTCCTTGCCTTGCCGGAAGGAAAATCGCTTTTGTTCCACTGTACCCAGGGAAAAGACCGCACAGGTCTTGCATCTATGCTCATTCTCTCTGCCCTTGATGTGGACGAGGAAACGATTATGCAGGACTACATGCTGACCAATATTTTCAATGAGAATCTAATCAATAAAGAAAAGCAGATGCTTGCCCAGTACAATCTTTCTGATTCCGAAATGAAAAAATATCTTTCCGTCATGGATCAGGTTGATGAACTTTACATGCAGAACGCCCTTGACTACTTAAAAGAAAATTATGGCTCGGTAAAAGGCTATATCACAAAAGAACTCGGCCTTACAGAAGCTGACTTTACCAGCCTGAAAAATAAATTCATGGAATAGAAAGGAGACAAAATGAATTTTACTATTGAAAACAATGAAATTCGAATTTTTTTGCCGGGTAGGGTAGACACAACAAATGCCAGTGAAATCGAAAAAGAGATTTCTGATATTCTTTCGTCAAATGAAAACATGGCTCCTGTCTTTGACGCAAGCGGTCTGAAATATATTTCCAGCGCAGGCTTAAGAATTTTGATGAAGGTTGCGAAGACGGCCGCTAAAAAAATTAAAATTTACGATGTTTCAAAAGAGGTTTATGATATTTTTGAGACGACAGGATTTACCAATATTCTTGATGTTCAAAAAGCCCTGAGACAGGTTTCTGTGGAAGGCTGCGAGCTGATCGGCTCTGGCGGCTATGGTAAGGTATACCGCCTTGATTCTGAGACAATCGTAAAGGTTTATACGGCAGGATTTTCTCTGGAAACCATACAGCAGGAGAGAGAAACCGCTCAAAAAGCCTTTATTCTTGGCGTCCCCACGGCAATTTCTTACGATGTGGTTAAATGCGGCGACAAGTACGGTGTAGTCTATGAACTTTTAAATGCGAAGACGACTGCACAAATTATGAATGCTCAGCGGGAGCGGATTCCTGAAATCGGCAAAAAATGTGCAAATCTTCTGAAGCAACTGCATGAAATCACCGTTGAAGATGATAGCTTCCCTGACCGAAAAAATGACCTTTTGAAATGGGTAGACAAGATTCTTCCTGTTATTGAGCCGTCCGAAGCAGATGAAATTCGTTCTTTCATTGAGAAAATTCCTGATGCAAAAACCTTCCTCCACGGTGACTTTAACTCAAAGAACATCATGGTGAACGGTGATGAATTCCTTTTGATTGATATCGGAGACGCAGCTTTCGGTCATCCGGTCTTTGATGTGGCAGGCCTTCTCCTCGCTTATCTCTACCTGCCTCAGTCAAAAATGCCGGAAGAAGAGCGTTGCCGTCTCCTGGGGTTCCATCTTGAAGATGCCCCTCTTCTTTTGAATCAGCTTCTTGCTACTTATTTTGACCTTGACGAAAATGACAAGGCTGGAATTGGCAAAAAAATTCAGATGATTATGCCTTATGCAAATCTTCTGGCTAGCTATCACGGTACGAGAAGAAGCGGCTTTAATCTGGAATACATGAAGAATATTTCACAGGCCATTATAAAATCAAGACTCTTGCCATCAATCCGGGAAGCAATTCCGCTGGATTGGTAAAAATAATTCGTTGAGAGGTAAGCAAAATGAATTCAAGGATTGAAAATGAAAGGCTTGTTATAGAGCTGGCCGGCAGAATTGACACAAGCAATGCAAGCCAGGTCGAGTCTGAAATTGAAAGTATCATTTCGGCAAACAAGGGCTTAACTCCGGCTTTCGATGCCGAAAAACTGGACTATATTTCCAGCATAGGTTTGCGAATTTTACTCAAAGTCGCAAAAACTTACAGTCAAAAGCTCCAGTTGCTGAATGCTTCAAAAGATGTCTACGATATTTTTGAGACAACAGGCTTTATCAACATCCTTGAAGTTCAGAAAGCCCTGCGCCAGATTTCCGTGGAAGGCTGTGAGCTTTTGGGCAAGGGAGGAAACGGCAGCGTTTATCGCCTCGATGATGACAAAATCGTAAAGGTTTACAAGCCCTGGATGAAGAGAGAAACAATCGACCAGGAGCGGGCCTTTGCAAGAAATGCCTTTATGAACGGCGTTCCTTCTGTCATAGCCTATGACCTTGTTCGTTGCGGCGACTGTTATGGCGTTGTTTTTGAGCTTATCAAGTCAAAGACTCTGGGGCAGACGATTAAGGAAAATCCAGACAAGCTGGAAGAATATGTCGATAAATATGTGGCTCTGGCAAAACATCTTCACAGCATTCATGTTGAGCCCGGCACCTTCACTGATTTAAAAAGCGTCTTGCACCAGAGGGTTCCGAAGATTGCCCAGTGGACAAGTCAGGAAGAAAGAGATTTGCTTGAAAGTCTGATTGACTGTATCCCAGACACTGACACCTTGATTCACAACGACTTGCACCCGGGAAACATAATGATTCAGGACGGAGAACTTCTGCTGATTGACATGCCTGAAATGTGCAACGGCCCGACCGCCTACGATTTGGTTGGAATTTACCGGGACATGATTGTGGCTCCAAGCGGAAATTCAGCAAACCATATTGAGGCAAGCGTCGGTCTTCCAGCCGACAAAGTGATGCAAGTCGGAAACATGTTCTTCGCAAAATACACAGGAATAAGCAATCCCGAGGAAATGGAAGCCTACTATAAAAAGCTGGGCCTTCTCTTCGCATTTAATGTCACCCTTGTTGTTGGAACAGAGTCAGAAAACGCAATGAAGCTGGCACCAATGCTGATGGATAAGCTCTTGCGCGGCGTTGTAATTCCAAATGAGCAGGCCTTGCGCTATTTGCTGTCGAACTTGAATTCTTTTTAAGACTTCGATAATATAGAATTCAAGTTTGGGGGCGTAGCTCATCTGGTAGAGCATTTGGTTCGCAATCAAAGGGTGGCCGGTTCGAGTCCGGTCGTCTCCAGAAAATCCTGTTCAGAACGAGCAGGATTTTTTGTTTTTAAAGCTTTAAAAGGCAGTTGTGTTCCAAATCGATAATACGCTGGTTACGGCTGCCTCTGAAATTCAGCGTCAAATCCCGCTCTTTTTCGATGTAGGGGCCGTCAATCAGAATATTTATGCAGGCGAGCATCCTGTTTGTGAATGGCGTGTGCTTGCGGCCGTCTTGTGGCAGCAAATCCTTGTCATAGAGATAGCCTGTGTAGCACCAGATATTCTTGTCGGGGAATTCTTTTTTGACCCGCTCCAAAAATGGTGCGAGAACTTCCTGATTTTCTTCTTCAAACGGCTCGCCGCCAAGCACTGTAAGTCCTGCTATGTGAGCTGGCTTTAGTGCCTCGATGATTTCGTCCTCTGTTTCTTTTGTGAAAGGCTTTCCAAAGTTGAAATCCCAGGTAATCTGATTGTGGCAGCCCTTGCAGTGGTTGCGGCAGCCTGAGACAAAAAGGGAAACGCGAACGCCCAAGCCGTCCGCAATGTCAATTTTTTTGATTATTCCGTAGTTCATGCTAAAAAAAATGCCGTGCCGCACTTCGCTTTTGCTTAGTGACCGCACGGCAATCTCCTGTTTTTATGGTTTACAAGTGCAGGACTCGCTCTTTAATTTCCTGTGTGCGGCCCTGGTTCCAGTACTGAGTGCCGATGTAACCGCAGGTGCGGCGGGCGACATTCATGGTAGCCTGATCCTTGTTGCCGCAGTTAGGACACTGCCAGATGAGCTTGTTGTCGCTGTCGGTTACAATCTGGATTTCGCCTGTGTAACCGCATTTCTGGCAGCAGTCACTCTTGGTGTTAAGCTCGGCGTACATGATGTTCTCGTAGATGTGCTTGAGAAGGGTCATTACGGCCGGAATGTTGTTTTCCATGTTTGGAACTTCAACATAGCTTACGGCACCGCCCGGAGAAAGCTCCTGGAACTGGCTTTCGAATGAAAGCTTTGTGAAGGCATCCATCTGCTCAGTGACATGAACATGATAGCTGTTTGTGATGTAGTTCTTGTCGGTAACTCCCGGAATCTCGCCGAATCGTTTTTTGAGGCATTTTGCGAACTTATATGTCGTTGACTCAAGTGGGGTGCCATACAGAGAGAAGGCGATGTTTGATGCGGCCTTCCATTCAGCGCATTTTGCGTTGAGGTGCTTCATGATTTCGATTGCAAAAGGAGTTGCATCCGGGTCTGTGTGAGGTTTGCCTGTCATGTAGCGGACACACTCGCACAAGCCTGCGTAGCCCAAAGAAATCGTTGAGTATCCGCCGAAAAGAAGTTTGTCAATCTTTTCGCCTTTTTCCAGACGGGCAAGTGCTCCGTTCTGCCAGAGAATTGGAGCGACATCGCTTGGAGTACCTAAAAGACGCTGGTGACGGCGCATAAGAGCCTTGTGGCAGAGCTCAAGGCGCTGGTCGAAGATTTCCCAGAAGACTTTGTAGTCGCCGCCTGAAGAGCAGGCAACATCGACCAGGTTGATTGTGACGACGCCCTGATTGAAGCGGCCGTAGTATTTCGGCTTTCCGTTTTTGTCGAGGTAAGGCGTAAGGAATGAGCGGCAGCCCATGCAAGGGTAGCAGTTTCCGTTTCCGTTGTCATCGACTTTAAGCTCAAGCATCTTCTTTTCTGAGATGTAGTCAGGAACAAGGCGGCGTGCAGTACATTTTGCAGCCAGCTCTGTAAGGGCATAGTATTTTGAGCCCGGCTCGATGTTATCCGGTTCGAGAACATAGATGAGCTTAGGGAAGGCCGGTGTAACCCAGAAGCCCTTTTCGTTCTTTACGCCCTGATAGCGCTGTTTGAGCATTTCTTCGATAATCATTGCAAGGTCGGCCTTTTCCTGCTCATTTTTTGCCTCGTTGAGGTACATGAAGACAGTGATGAATGGAGACTGACCGTTTGTTGTCATAAGGGTGACGACCTGGTACTGAATGGTCTGAACGCCTCGGGTAATCTCGTCTTTTACCCGCATCTCAACGATTTTGTTGAACTGCTCGTCTGAGAATTTAACGCCTGTCTGCTCCTCGATTCGGGCAGTTTCACGCTGAATCTTTTTGCGGCTGACATCTACGAAAGGAGCCAGGTGAGCCAGTGAGATTGACTGACCGCCGTACTGGCATGAGGCAACCTGAGCGATAATCTGTGTGGCGATGTTACATGCAGTTGAGAATGAGTGGGGAGTGTCGATTTTTGTGCCAGAAATTACAGTGCCGTTCTGCAGCATGTCCTCGAGGTTTACAAGGTCACAGTTGTGCATGTGCTGGGCGAAGTAGTCGGCATCGTGGAAGTGAATAAGGCCTTCATCGTGAGCCTTTACGATATCCTCGTCGAGAAGGAAGCGTTTTGTGATGTCTTTTGAGACTTCGCCTGCCATGTAGTCGCGCTGAACAGAAACAACAGTTGAGTTCTTGTTTGAATTTTCCTGCTTGACTTCTTCGTTGTTACATTCAAGAAGAGAAAGAATCTGAGAATCGGTAGAATTTGCACGGCGCATGAGCTGATGCTGGTAGCGGTATGTGATGTATTTTTTGGCGATGTCGAATGCACCTGCTTTCATGATGGCCTTTTCGACCAGATCCTGAATGGCTTCGACATTCATCTCGTGGTTTTCGGCAGCACACTGTTTTTCAATTTTCTGAGCAATGCTCTCGATTGTACTGCTTGCCAGTTGCTCCGACGGTGGAACCTCATTGTTCGCTTTTGAGATAGCCGTGATGATCTTTTTGAGATCAAAGATGACTTCTTCACCGTTGCGCTTGATAATTTTCATAACCTTTCCCCTCCAGACATTACGAGATTAAATCTTAGATTTTTGTAAAAAAAAGCTTGACAAAATGAAGATTTTGTGTAGTGTCTGATACCGTAATTATCGGTCAAAATAACACTACCTATAGCGTTTTTTTTATTAACTTTCCAAATCATAGATTTACAAGCCTTTTATGTCAATCCGTTTTTGCAAGAAAGTCAGTAAAATCAAAAAGATGTCAGTTTTGTCTAATCAAGGGGGGAATGTGAAAAAAGTGGAATTTTATGTAAAAAAAATCCCTGATGCTTTTTAACTGCACCAGGGATAGGAAATTAAGATTATGCGAACAAGTCCGTGCTTTTAAGCCACTGGGCTACGGCCGTCGCTTCCTTGTCGAGGGGGCGGTCGTCTTCAACGAATGCGCTCAGTTTTCGTACTTCCTCGTGAACTCGCTGTGTGAATGGAGCAAAATCATCTTTTCCGGCCAAATCCACGGCCTGCATTGCGGCCAACAAATGCGTTGCAAACTGTAGGAATACAAGCTCTATCTGCTCGGCAAATTTGCGCGCGGAGATTGTTCCCATGGAAACTTTGTCCTGGTTGAGGGCTTCGGTTGGGGCAGAAGTGAGCGAAACCGGGAAGCAGTAGGTTGCAACTTCACCACGAATCGCGCTGATTGTAATTTGAGCGGCCTTAAAGCCAAGGCGAAGGCCTGCTCGGGGGTGGTCAGCGGGAGTATATGGAATAAGGTTTTCTGTGAGACCGTTGAATTTTCCGTCGATGATAATTTCAGCCTGCTTGTCGCTCAAATCGGCGATGTTGGCCAGGGCTGTTCTCATGTAGTCGCAGGCCGCACAAATGTGTCCGCCATAGAAATTACCGGTGTTGTAGAGCTGGCCGACATCAATGTCTACGAGCGGATTGTCATTTGCAGAATTCAATTCCTCAGTAATCATTTCCCTGGCAAAGCGGAGGGTGTCCCGGTATACGCCGGTAATTTGTGGAGCACAGCGGATGGAATACCTGTCCTGAATTTTGTTCTGCTGCTTTAAAAAGCCCTTTCCGTTTAAAGAATCGATTTTGTACTTCAAGAAATCTTCGTAGACATAGACCCGCTTTGACTTGATGATGATGTTATGCACATAGACCGCAGACTCCATCTGTCCCCGGTGATTTTTAAGCTGGCTGACCTTAGTGATGAAAGGCGTGTCCTTGCCCCGGGTGATTTCTGAAGTGACTGCCGTGAGAAAATCAGAGATATTTGCAAGCCGCTGGGCCTTTTTCCAGGCCAGGGATGCAACGGCCGTCATTACGGAAGTGCCGTTCATCAAAGCAAGACCTTCCTTTGCCTCGATTGGAAGCGGTTCGATTCCTTCTGCCTTGAAAGCTTCGATAGCAGGAACAATCTTTCCTTTGTAGTAAACATCCCTCTGACCCATAATTACGGCCGCAAGGTAAGAAAGAGGGGTGAGGTCGCCGGAAGCACCGACAGAACCCAGCTGGGGAATTACCGGAATGATGTCTTTGTTCAAAAGAGTGACCATCATTTTTGCAAGTTCCGGGCGGATTGCTGAGTGACCACCTTTAACATTTCCGTTCAGGCGGGCAAGAACGACGGCACGGCCAGTCTCATGGTCAAATTTCGGCCCAAGACCGATTCCATGGTAGGCACAAATGACCCTCTGCAACTCTCCGGCCTTTTCTACGCTAATCTGATTGTGGCAGGAATCGCCGAAATCAGTTGTTACGCCATAAGTTGGAACGCCGGTGGCAATATAATCTTCAAGGAATTTTCGTGATTTTTTTAGTGTATCCCAGAATTTTTCATCTTGTGGAAGTGCGACCTCTTCATTTTTATAAGCAACATCGCACACATCTTCAATAGTAAGCTCATTTCCGTTGACAATTTTCATAATATGTTAAGTTTAGAACTTTTTTCCAATAAGGTAAACAAGAGGGTGTAAAACGCATGTAGCAGGCGAGCCAGTGATGCCCTTGCCTTGATGGCTTTTCGCTATTATCTAGCATGTCTGTTTTTTTTGTGCTATAATCACGGAACATATTTTAATGCGGAGTTTTTCTGGAGCATTTATGAAAAAGACAATCTTGATTCTTGCATCAGTCCTTATGATTTCATCCCTTCCTGTTTTTTCAAACGGAAAATCTGACACAGAGCAGAAAGTCGAAAAATCGGCAAAAAGTGCGGCTGCTGAGACTAAAAAAGCAGCTTCAGAAACAAAGGCAGCTGCTAAAGAAACAGCCAAAAAGACTGAAAAAGCAGCCGAAAACAGCAAAGAAGGATTTGAGAAAGCCGGAAAGGCCGTTGGCGAGGCTGGTAAAGAAGTAGGCAAGGCCGCCAAGGAAGCCGGAAAAGAAATCGGTTCCGCCGCAAAGGCTTTCGGAAAAGGTCTCAAAGAGGCATTTTCTTCTGATTCTGAGCAAAAAAAAAATTCAAACAAAGAGACAAAAATTTAGCTTGCCGGTTTAGGTCGGCAACAATAGTGAGGTATAAAAATGGATATTCGTTATTCAACAGGAAAAGAGCCGTTCAAAAGAATGACTAC
>CAMOEE010000051.1 GCA_946611835.1 uncultured Treponema sp.
TTTGAATGACACTTTTGACAAAAATGTCATAATAGTGTACACTGTCACCATGAATAATCTTGTCGCATTGTGCGCTGTGGGCGCAGAGAAAACTCTGGGAAACGAAATCAAGCTTCTTGGTTACAAATTAAACGGAAACGCGCCTGGCCGTGTTTTTTTCACTGGTGATGATGACGCACTTTTTCGTGCAAACCTCTGCCTCCGCACTGCTGACCGCATTTATCTCGAAATGGCCCGCTATCAGGCCGAAGACTTTGACCAGCTTTTTGACGGAGTTTACTCAATTTCATGGCAGGATTTTCTCAAAAAAGACTCTAAAGTCACCGTCGATAAGGTGCGAACTTACAAATCAAAGCTGAATTCAGAACATGCCATTCAGGGAATCGTCCAGAAGGCAATTTACAAAAAGCTTGGTGATGTCTGGCGCATGTCAAGCCTGCCAGAAAGCGGCGAAGAAAGCGATATTCGGGTTTTCATCACTGAAGACGAGGCTCAGATTTGTCTTGATTTGAGCGGCCTGCCACTTCATAAGCGGGGCTACCGCACAGACGGCGGACTTGCCCCCTTGCGAGAAACAACGGCATCAGTAATGCTTCAGCTCATGCTCTGGAGGCGAAAAACTCCTTTGCACGACCCATTCTGCGGTTCTGGAACACTTCCAATCGAAGCCTGCCTTTATGCTCACAATGTGGCCCCAGGCTTTGGCCGACGTTTCGCTCTCGAAAATCTTCCGATATTTAACGCAAACCGAGCCCACGAAATCAAATGCGCCGAAGCCGAAAAAATCCGCACTGATGTCGAGTGCCGTATCACAGGAACTGACATCGACCCAAGCGCAATTCAGAGGGCAAGAACAAACGCCGAGCACGCCTGTGTCATGGCTGGCCGTGCCCTTCAGATGATTGGCTCTGACGCCCGAATCGAACGCCCAGATTTTGATGTATCAGACTTTAAAGACCTCAAGGCTCCTTACGAAAACGGCCTCATCATCTGTAATCCGCCTTACGGCGAGCGCCTTGGCGAAGAAGAGCAGGCAAAAGAGCTTTACCGAAGCATGTCTTCCCTCTTCACTGACTTCCCTGGCTGGGAAATCGGCGTAATCACCTCAAACAAGCATTTCCAGGAGTGCATTGCACACTACGCAAGCACCCTAAAAGACCTCAAGGCAGGAAACTTAGACACAACTTTCTACATGTACAACGGAAGCGAAAAAGAGAAAAAAGGCCGGGCTTCTGGCGGTGAAAGAGGCGAATGGAACAGAAAACCAGCCCGCAACAAGTTCAACTCTAACCGGGGCAGAAGATAATGGCAATCGTAGTTGAGCATGACAAACGAAAGCACGAAATTCTTGAAAAATCGCTGGAGCTTTTTACCCGTGAAGGCTATGATGATGTTACTTTTCAGAAAATAGCCGATGCCTGCGGAATCACCCGAACCACGCTCTACATTTACTTCAAGAATAAGCGGGAAATTTTCACCTGGAGCATCAAGCAGATGACAGGAGAGCTTGAAAGCCGCCTTATGGAAATCCTTGGTGACAAAAATCTCTCCGCTGAAGAATGCCTGCGACAGCTCATGTATTGGGTCATCGACACATGCAACGGGAACAGGCCTCTTTTCAATGTCCTTTTGATTTACCTGATTAATTTGCAGAAAACAGGAGTCAGTGCCGAAGAAAGGGTTAACCGCCGCGTAATCCGAATCAAGCACCTTCTCAGCATGATTATCATCGAAGGACAAAAACGGGGCGAATTCAAAAAATTGCCCGTCAAAACAGTGAACAACATGCTCTATTCTCTGGTTGAGTCAGCGATATTTGAAATTGCAGTCCTCAACAAAAAAGATGTAAGCGAGGTCAAGGCGAGCATAGATTTGGTTGTTGAAGGATTGGAAAATAAAGCCTGATCAGGATTTTGCTATCTTGCCCGCTCCGGGTGCTGCCTGTAAAATTCTTTTTTGTCAGCGTACATAGCTTCATCAGCATTGTGCATACAACGACGCAAGTCAGATTCATTTTCACTCCAGTCAGCACCAATCGCAAAGGAAACACCCGCCTCAGCTCCGCTTTCTGAGCGCAAATCGGTAATCTTTTTATCAAATTCATCTTTCTGGCAATTCGGAACAATTATGACAAATTCGTCTCCGCCAGAACGATAAATCTCATCGTCATCAAAATATTTTCTGAGCAATTTTGCCGCATTCTTTAGAAGCTCATCACCCTTTTCATGACCGCTCGTATCATTGCATTGCTTCAAGCCATTTAAATCGGCAAAAACAACACCAAAGGGAGTACGCACAGGGGATTTCTTGCTGACATGGCAGTCAACCCGTGCATTCATGGAATTACGATTCTTTACGCCAGTTAGTGAATCTACATTGCTCATGTACTCAAGTTGTTCCATAAGCGTATTATTTGCGATTTCTGAAGAAAGGAAAAAAGCCGTAAGCTCAAGAAATTCTTTAAGATCAACGATTTTTTTGATATTGAAGTTCGTAATGAATAAAACCCCAAACATCTTTTTACCCTGAGAAAGGGGAACAAGAATAACACTCCGAACTTTTGCACCCCGGAGACTTTTTGCCCAGACAGGATTTATTTTTTCCAATTCAGAAAGGTCGTGATCATTTTTTATGATAAGGACATCCCGATTCCGTAAGGTTTCTTCCCATGAGAAAACAACATCATGTGTGAGATACGGTAAAAAAATCCTCAATCGATACATTTTCCTTGCTGTATTTTGCACAAAGCGGGGCAAACTTTCGCTTTTCCGTATCAACCATGAAAATACATGCTGAAAATGCCTGTGTGTTTTTCAGGATGTCACCAACAACAGTATTTATGCCTTCATAGAAATTTTCAGAACCTCGAAGATTTATACAAGTCTGAATTACAAGCTGGGCTGTTTCCATTGAAACATTCGCCATTTTTTCTGAATCAGGCCCCTGCGTAAATTCAAAGAAAAACAAGAGATAACAAAGATTTTCGTTATCATAAGAAGGGGACAGCGGAATATAAGTGCCGTCAGTCCAAAGGCCCATAGCTTTTACATCGACATAGGCATGAAGATGCTGCTTTAGAACAGCACAGCGATAACAAAAATCCTCGAAATTTGGCTCTTTTGGGATAAGATCTGAATAAATAATATTATCATGGAAACCCGGTCCCATTATCTGCTTATAATCTTCATTAGCGCAAACAATCCGGATTTCACCGCAACTTCCCTCTTCTGTTCTTTCGACTGAGAGAACTGCGGCTGCCATACCCTGTGCATCTACGATGCTTTGAAAATCCATGCTTTTATTTTAGATGTGTAATTCAGATAAGTCAAATTTTTTATATAATTTAAAGATAGCCCCTCACAAAATCAAGCTTTGCACACAAAAAAAATTCTTTAAAAATACTTATTTTTGATTTATACTTTATAGACTACACTAACAGGAATCCAAGAGGATTACGGTCAGAAATTATGAAAACCCTTGAAGTAAAAATTGCATATCTTGATGATGATTTCAATATTGTGGAGCGAAACAAAGACTTCTATACATACTTTGAGACTGTTGGCTTTACTTATACACAAATCGATAATCTTGTTGCTCCAGAACAAAAAGAAAAATTTCTGGATTTTGTAAAAAATAATAAATCCATAGACAAATTTCGTGTCTTCAGGTTCAAAAAAATAACTGGTGAATACTTTCAGAACATTGTGACTGTCAGCGAAGACATGCTGAACGGGAAAACTTACCGCTCACTGCATATCGTAACAATCATATCTGCAGTCGATTTCATCAAAGAATCCCTCACATACGAAAAATTCACAGCTTATGCACTCAGTCTCACAAACGAATTCATTTTTGTTTATCGGCAGGCTGACCACATTTTCAGAATGCACAACTTCATGAAGGAAAAAAATACTCTCGTATATGAGCAGGATATCGATTCATGGAAGACTCAGATACTTGAAGACGGGCTTATCAGCAAAAAAGATACCGTTGAATTTGAGACAAAAATAAACGAACTTAAAGAGTGCCGTCCGTCATTCTCAATGACAGTCAATTCTTCGCTTAGATTTTCTCACTCAATGTTCGAGAATCTCATTTTCAAGGCCGTCCGCGCCGAAATAGACGGTGAAACCTACATGGTTGGCCGAATGATGCCAGAAATAGTCGTTGAACAAACCCAAAAATCAAACGAGATTATCGAGGAGCTTAAGATTGATTCTCTTACCGGCACTTACAACAAAAAAGCCATTCTCAATTTTGCACAGAACCGCTTCGTTGATGGCACAAAAGATGGTGCCATGCTAGCAATCGTTGACCTCGACCACTTCAAGCCTGTAAACGATGCTTACGGTCATCTTGCAGGCGATAAGGTTCTTGCTAAGGCTGGGGAAATCCTTAAAAAAATCGTCGGCAATAACGGAGTTGTCGGTCGCTACGGCGGTGACGAATTCCTTCTTGTCCTTGAAGATATGGGGCAGGAAAATGTTTTCCGAGGCCTTTTCCGCACAATCTGTTTCGATATCGAAGGCGCTTTCAAAGATATGTTCACTGACATCAAAGTTACGGCTTCGGTGGGTGCAGCAAAGTACAAAAAAGACGGCAAAAATTTCGATGAACTTTTCAAAAAGGCTGACTTCTGCTTGTACCGCGCAAAAGACAAGGGCCGCAACCGATATGTTTTCTTCCGCGAAGATTTGCATGGCGAACTTTTCAAAAAGGCAAGTGAAGCTAAAACCGAAGGCATCAAATACGATGTCCGGGAAGTCCTTGAGCTTAAAAGCATGGCAAATTTCTTGCTTGATTTGAGCGAATCTCCCAAACAGGCTGGTTACATTCTGCTTGCCCACATGCTCGAAACCTACAATCTCGACTCAATCAGCATTTATTACGGCCAAAATATGGAGCGAAAGCTGTCATTAGGCACAGCCCCAGACAATCTTGCCGAGGCAAAATATGTCCACACCAGCGAATTCAAAACAGCCATGAACGGAAGTTTGTTTCTGCGGGTAGATTTCACCACAGACCTCCCTGATTGTGCGAAGCCCTTTGGTAAAATTCTCGATGACAGGGGGATTAAATCAACGATTCAGTGCGTCTTAGGAAGTCTCGAAAACCCAAGCGGCCTGATTACATTCGACCGTCTCAAAGAAGGTGCCCTCTGGGCCGAATATGAGGTCAACTGCTGCGTAATGTTCGGGGCAGCCGTAAATCTTCTTTCAGAAGAAAAAATACAAAAGCTCTTTGCCTAGGCTATCGAGTCAGATTTCTGAGCCATTTGCCGGATTTTACTCTAAGAATGCCACATAAAGTCTTTAAAACCTGCTCGGTCTCAAGGCACAAAAGAATCATCCATGGCGGGAGATTCCATACAAATGTCGCAAGAAGTCCCAGTGGAATCGCAAGCAGCCACATCCAGCCGTTATCTATCAGCGAAGCAAAAATCGTGTCCCCGCCGCTCCGGCACACACCAACAATAATCAGCATATTGAATGAGCGGAAGGGATACATGCACATCAGAACGAGCATCATCGACTGAGTGATTGCGATTATATGAGGTTCAACATTGAAAATAAAGGGTAAAAGTCTCGAAAGCGGGAAAAGCAAAAGTCCGATACCTGCTCCCATAAGCGGGAAAAACCAGCAGAAGCGGTGGGCATAAGCCTTCGCAGCCTCCTCTTCGCCGGCACCGATTTTCTTGCCCAAAATTACGGAAGAAGCGCTTCCCATTCCGATAAAGAAAACCCAGGTCAGCTGGCTAACGGTGTTCATTATGCTGAAAGCCGCAAAAGAATCCGTTCCTGAATGTGCGAAAATCGAATTCTGTGTCGTGATACCCAGGCCCCAGAAAGTCTCCGAAAGCAGTACCGGCGTTCCGATTTTGAGCAATTTGAGAATCAAATCCTTATCAAAGGCAAAGAATTCACTGATTTTACCGAAAATTTCAAACTTCCTTATAATGCCGACTGAAAGTGTGATAATCATCTCTACTGCACGAGAAATCACAGTGGCCAATGCAGCCCCACGAACTCCCATCGCTGGAATTGAGAGAGGCTCAAAACCAAAAATCAAAATAAAATTGAGCGAGATATTTGTCACAAAGGAAACTGCGGTCGTGACCATCGGGAGAATTACATGCTCCGTACTTCGGAATGCCATCTGACAGGAAAAGGAAAGTGCCAGCATGGGATAGCAGAAGGCAATAATCTTAAGGTAATCGATTCCCTCAGAAATTACAGCATCGTCATTTGAATAAAGGCGCAAAATCTCACCGGGAATAATCGACGCTCCAAGGAAAAACAAAATCGAGACAAAAAAGCAGACAGCAAACATAATGCCGAAAGTTTTTCTGATTCCCTTGAGATTCCCGGCCCCCCAGAACTGGGCTATGAAAATCGAAGCCCCGGAAGAAACGCCGAAGACGACCATATTGAGCATGAAGAAAATCTGATTTCCGAGCCCGACCGAAGCGATAGCCACAGCACCAAGCCGCCCGACCATGACAGTATCCATCATGTTCACGAAAGTCTGCAAAAGATTCTGCAAAATTATCGGAATCGCAATAGAGAAAAGTGTTTTGTAAAAACCGCCAAGAAGCTGCTTATTTGTCATGATTTTTAAATTCCTCACAGAGTTAAAGAGGGCACAGAGAGTCTGTTGTATAAGAAATTTAATACCTCAATCAAGTTAGCAGTGAAAACAAGATTGAGGTATAAAGTTTTGTTTTGCAAAAAATCTCTCTGTGGACTCTGTGCCCTCTGTGAGAAATTTTAATTCCTGAAACTATGAATCGGAGCCGGAATGCGGCCGCCACGATTGATGAAGTCCGCGCAGCTGAATTTGCTTACAGGCATGACAGGACAACCGCCCAAGAGGCCGCCGAATTCAATCCAGTCACCGGCTTTTTTGCCTGGGGCCGGAATAAGGCGCACGGCCGTAGTCTTGTTGTTGACCATACCGATTGCAAACTCGTCAGCCATGATGCCAGAAATTGTTGTTGCCGGAGTGTCGCCGGGAATTGCAATCATATCAAGGCCGACCGAACAGACTGTCGTCATGGCCTCAAGCTTTTCAAGGCAGATTGAGCCTTGTTTTACGGCGTTAATCATGCCCTCGTCTTCTGAAACAGGAATAAATGCGCCGGAAAGACCGCCAACGCTTGTTGAAGCCATTACGCCGCCTTTTTTGACCATGTCGGTGAGCATAGCCAGAGCCGCAGTTGTTCCAGGACAACCAGCTCCTTCAAGACCAATTTCTTCAAGAATTCGGGCAACAGAGTCACCCACAGCGGGAGTCGGGGCAAGGGAAAGGTCAAGGATACCAAAATCAACGCCAAGGCGGCTTGCGGCCTCAGCACCGACCAGCTGGCCCAAACGGGTGATTTTGAAGGCCATCTTTTTGATTCCTTCAGCCAGTTCATTGATTGGCTTTCCCCTGTAGTCACGGGCTGCGGCCAAAATTACGCCAGGTCCTGATACACCAACATTGATTACGCTGTCAGCCTCGCCGGGACCATGGAAAGCGCCTGCCATAAATGGATTGTCTTCTGGAGCATTACAGAAAACCACCAGCTTTGAACAGCCATTGATCGGGCAATGAGCGCTTGCCTCGCTGGTCTTTTTGATTGTCTCGCCCATGAGTTTTACGGCATCCATGTTGATTCCGCTCTTGGTACTACCAACATTTACGCTTGAGCAGACAAATTCTGTGCTTGCCAGCGCCTCCGGGATTGAGTCAATCAGGATTCTGTCGGCAGGAGTAATTCCCTTCTGAACCAGGGCAGAAAAACCACCGATGAAGTTGATTCCAAGTTCTTTAGCGCATTTGTCGAGGGTCTTGCAATATTCGACATAAGAAGTGGCATTGCTGGCTCCTGCAACAAGGGCAATCGGCGTTACGGAAACTCGCTTATTGATGATAGGAACACCAAGCTCTTTTTCGATATCCTGACCGACTTTGACGAGATTTCCCGCCTTCTTCATAATTTTGTCATAAATCCGTTGATTGGCTTTTTTTGAATCTGAATCTGCACAATCTAAAAGGGAAATTCCCATGGTAATACAGCGCACATCAAGTTTGTGGCGCAAAAACATATTTACAGTTTCTTGAATTTCAACAGGTGTAAAGAGCATAGAATCCTCCGCGAAACATAATAGTATAATTCTTCGTAAAGTTCAAATAAAGGTCGTTTTTTTACTTGACGGTATTGCCGTCAACCTTTAATATTATGGTGATTCATTTTCTTTTTTAATAGAGGTAATTATGGCTTCAAATACAGTTGCAGAAAAAAAGACTTCAGGTTTTGATTCTCTTCCAATCGCAGTTCAGATGCTTGTCGGTATCGCAATTCTGCTTGTTATCGCAGTTGTTGGTTTTGCGGTATTCTTCGCAGTTGATTTGCTTCTTCTTGACTTCGACCCAATCGGTAAACTCGTAAGCGCAATTTTCAGCAAATAGCAATAAGGCCGGTCTCACAGCAGACCGGTTTTTCATTTTAAAGGGGAGAAGTCTCCCCCTCGCTCCAAAGCTTCGCTTTTCCGCTACCCCCTCTGCGGGAGTTCCCGCAACGCCCCCAATCCCCCTGCCCTTTATTGCTTGTATCGCTTAAAAATGTTAAATTCCCTATCTATGGATTTTTCAAACATCTTCGTTATCATTTTTATCGCCGGTACAATTTTTAGTTTTCTTCTTGAAATGCTTCTTGAACGAATCGATTTTTCTTTCCGCAAAAAACATGGCCGGGAAATTCCTGAAATCGTTTCTTCTTATGTTGATTCTGACACACTTAACAAAACCTGCCTCTACGAAGACGCAAAGTACCGTCTTTGGATTCCCAGCAGCATCCTTGAGGCTCTCCTTTCATTTTATCTGGTTTTCTGCGGCTTCTATCCGGTCTTAATCGAGCGAATCTGGACCTGGACGGACAATTCTTTCTTCGCAGCAATGCTTTTTCTGATTTTAGGCGGGATTCCTGGCGCTCTCCTTTCGCTTCCATTCGCACTCTATTCTGAATTCGGCATCGAAAAGCACTTCGGCTTCAGTAACATGACTTTGGGAATGTGGATTGCCGATGAAATCAAGGGCTTTTTCGTCAATATGCTGATTATGATTCCGCTACTTCTTGCGATGATCGGGCTTTTCAAATACGCCTCTGACTGGTGGTGGATTCTTCTCGGGTGCATTTATTTTGCATTCAGCATCGGAATTTCTATCATCTATCCGATTTTTATCGCTCCTATTTTCAACAAATTTACACCTCTGGAAGAAGGTGAGCTTAAGACTCGTCTTGAAGAACTTCTCAAAAAATGCGGCTTCAAGGCCAGCGGGCTTTTCGTGATGGATGCATCCCGCCGCTCTGGACACTCTAATGCCTATTTCACAGGCTTCGGGAAATCAAAACGGGTCGTTCTTTATGATACATTGATTGAGCAGCTTTCTGTTGATGAAATCGAAGCAGTTTTGGGGCACGAACTGGGTCACTACAAGCACCATCACATCCTCAAAAAAATGATTTTAATGATTCCGGCAGTATTTGTCGTGCTTTTTGTCATCAGTATGCTTGTTAAACTTCCGTCTCTCTATTCGGGATTTGGATTTGTCGATGTTGAGGTCGTTCCCTACCAGATGATGTTTATCGGAATCTTCCTGATGAGCCTTGTTTTTGGTGAATGGGGAATCCTTCTCAATCCGATTATGAATTTTATGAGCCGCCGGGACGAATTTCAGGCCGATGCATTTGCAAAAAAAATATGCGGCACAGGAGAACCACTCTGCACCGCATTGATTAAACTGAACAAAGAAAACCTGAGCGAGATTCAGGTTCCGAAGATTTACAGCGTGTTCAATTATAATCACCCGCCTTTGCTGGAAAGAATAGCCGCCCTTCGCTAGTTGCTTTTCATCGCATTTTGTGGTAGATTAACACCGTTGGTCAGGCGCCAGCAAATTCTTTCTTCAAAACCGTGTCAGGGCGGAAGCAGCAGCACTATGAGGTTAAGAGTTGTGCATGGTCTCCCTGACCTTTTTTATTAGTGTGACGAACCTTCAAGGAATTTAATTTTGTCCTGCCTGAAGTTCACATCAATATAGCTCTCAAAAAAATCTATTCCTGTGTCAGCCTCAAGCTGGAAAATGTTGTAAGCAAAATTTTCGAGATCGCAGATTCTGTCATAGTCTGTCGGTATCCGGTTTTTGATTATATAACACTTATAGGCAGGCTTCCCGTCTACAAAATACAAAGCGATTCGGTAAAAAGCCGTCGGAATCGCAATCCTGTTGTTGAACATATATTTGACTTTATAGGAATCCTTTTCAAAAATCGGGCCGGAATACATATAGACAGTTCCATACTGTTTTGCAAGAAGCTCAAAGGAATAGGTAATTCGCTCCCAAATATTGTCTTTGAGAGCCGTACACATAAAAACAAGATTTGATGTAAGAAAGGTTGAAGCTTGTGCCGTCAAATCATGCTTAGCCTCAGTTCTCGGATAAAGCTGAACAGGCTCAAGCTTTTGACCTTCGATGTCTTTTTTGGTGATGCGATATCCCTTTACCCTGTCGTCAGCCTTCCAGTCTGTCTGAGCAGTAAAAGAACCCTCAAGCATTTTAGGTGAAAATTCATGCATTTCCCAAACTGGAATTCCATAATTCCCTGCATATCCTACACTGTAAGCAGAATTCTCGATTGTGTAAGAATTTTTTAGATTTGAAACAGGCCTTGCTATTTTTTGTGCAAAAAGCGGAAATGCTGCAGCAAGAAAAGCAAAAAAAAGAAATCTTTTCATTTTAAAACCTCACTTTGAATATAAAGAATATTTTATCCAAGTTTTAAGGGAAATTCCATAATAATGATAGATTTTTTTAAGATAATTAAGAGAATTTTTATTACAAAAACGAAGAAAGGAAAGAAAGAGAATTTTATATTGGAAAGTGATTTAAAATAAAAAAACTCGCTCTTATGAACGAGTAATTTGAGACTGACACGATTCGAACGTGCGACCTCCACCTCCGCAGGGTGGCGCTCTAATCCAACTGAGCTACAATCTCAGAAGTTAACAACACTTTGGAAGAGTGGTGTTTCTAACGGAGGCGACAGGAGTCGAACCTGCCCAGCCCGAAAGGAACTGACGGATTAGCAATCCGTTGTAATACCGCTATACGACGCCTCCAAAGGTTTGCACAACCTAAAAAAAAAGCGGAGCGAGAGGGATTTGAACCCCCGATACCTTGCGGTATGCCGGTTTTCAAGACCGGTGCATTCAGCCTCTCTGCCATCGCTCCATGAATTATGCTTAGATAATATAAATGTTTTTCTGATTAGTGTCAAGGGAATGCAAATAAAATTTTATGATTTTTCGTTATTTTTCTAAAAAATGTTTTTCGGCCATGACTAGAATTTTTCCCGCTTCTCTCTTATTATTGAACGCATGGATAAGAACAAACTTTTTCTTGGCTTTATGACGGCAGCACTGGGCTTATTTCTGCTCATCTCACCAGATACATTCATTTCATTTTTCGTAATATTGCTTGGCATCGCGGCGGTGATTGACGGTATTTTCATCCTTGCGGCCACACGAGATTTGATTATTGACCCCCAGTATAAGCTGATTGTAACAGTCAGAGGCGTTCTGAGCGTCGTGGTCGGACTTCTTGCAGTCATCCTGCCTATTGCAGTGGCAGCAGTTGTATGGAAGGCAATGGCCTACACTCTCGCCATTTATCTTGTCATCTCTGCGGGAATGCAAATCTACACAATCACAAAACTTCATCGGAACGGAATCATGATTCGTCAGTCACTGATTGAGGTAGCATCATCTTTGACCCTGGCCCTTGTGCTTTTCATCATTCCGGCACAGACAGCAGGACACATGATTGTCCGTCTCTTTGGAATAATCCTTCTCATAATCGGAATCGGGCTTTTCGTAATTCAGTGGAAGAGCCGGCCAGAAGTCATAATTCCAGATTCGGTAGATACAATCGAAGATGAGGAAGTGGAAAGCTGAAAACGGAAAGCGAAAAGTTAAAGGGGGATAGGAAGCCGCCCGCAACGCCCGCTAATTTTTTTTATAAGAGGTATATATGAAAATCAACAAACTTGAAGAAATTTTGAAGGCTAACGAATATCCGGGACGAGGAATCGTTGCAGGTTTGTCTAGCGACGGAAAATATGCCGTCTCTGCTTACTGGACAATGGGCCGAAGCGCAGGCAGCCGAAACCGTATCTTCGTAACAGAAACAGAAAACGGCACTGAAGTCGTCCGCACAAAGGCTTTTGACGAATCTTTGATTGCCGGTGACCCCAGCCTTATCATCTATGCCGCTGTCCGCCAGCTTGGAAGCAAAACCATCGTCACCAACGGCGACCAGACCGACACAATCTTTGAGGGGCTCAAAAAGGGCGAGACTTTCGAGCAGTCACTCCGAGTCCGCAAATATGAGCACGACGCTCCAAACTTCACTCCCCGCATTTCCTCTTTGCTCAATGTTGAGGGCGGAAAATACGACTACGCAATCTCAATCTTAAAGAGCGACTGCGGAAACGGCGACAACTGCCTCCGCTTCACATACACTTACGACAATCCCCAGAAAGGCGAAGGTCACTTTATCCACACATACATGGGTAACGGAAATCCCCTGCCAAGCTTTGAGGGCGAGCCGGAAAAGGTTGAAATCAAGGGTACAATCGACGAATTTGCCAGCATGATTTGGAATTCGCTCAACGAAGAGAACAAGGTTTCCCTTTTCGTGCGCTTCATCGACATTGCAAGCGGTAAGTACGAAGAAAAAATTATAAACAAAAACAAATAAGAACAAAGGCATTGAAGAAGCCTTATGACAAAAAAAGGCTCCCAGTCATGGAAAAGGCTTATCGAAATCGCAGGCTCGCCTGCTACACGCTTTTTGTGCTTGTAATTATATACGATTGCCGCTCACGCGGCAGCACAAAAAGAGTGTTTTCGTAAGCCTTTTCATTCCTTCGCGCCTTTTTTACTACAACCCTATAATGCCTTTGTCTGCATTCATTCGTTTATACTGATGCAAAAACTAATCTGTACCACGCTTTTAGTCGAAACTTCTCCACAGGGTCTTCCGCTGGGGGCGGCTTGTATTGCCTCTTCCATTAAGGCTGATTCACGCACCGGCGATAAGTTTTCGGTGGAGCTGATTGATTTTTCACTTGAGGATTCAGAGATTGTTTTGGCACGAAAAAAAGCTGGTGACAACGGTGTGGCACGGCTTCTTGCAGAAAAACTGGCGGCAAAAAAGCCTGATTTTGTCTGCTTTTCGGTCTATGTCTGGAACCGTTTGATTCTTGAACAAACTTGCCTTGAGCTAAAAAAACTATTGCCGGATTGCGTCTGCATTGCAGGCGGGCCCGAAGTTACTGCGGATCCGCTTTC
>CAMOEE010000052.1 GCA_946611835.1 uncultured Treponema sp.
GAAAGTGGAAAACTGAAAACTGAAAACTGAGTTCATTTTTTTGCACAAATAAAAAATTAACTTTCAACTTTCCGTTTTCAACTTTCAACTTAAATAATCTGTGCCATCTGTGTAATCTGTGGTTAAAAATATGGAGAAGAATATGTCTAGAAAATTAAAAAATATACTTGTAACTGGCGGGGCTGGTTTTATTGGCTCTAATTTTATTAACTATCTCTTTGGGCTGAGTGCGACTGGCTCAAAGGAATTCATGGACTCGGGCTTTACTGGTAAAATCGTCAATGTTGACTGCCTTACTTATGCCGGAAACCTTGAGAACCTTTCCATGGTCGATGAAAAATTCGGAAAAGGTGCTCCTGAGAGCGAAAGACGATACTTCTTCGAGAAAGTTGACATCTGCGACCGGGCCGAAATCGAGCGGATTTTTAAAGCTTATGACATCGACACGGTGATTCACTTTGCGGCAGAGAGCCATGTTGACCGCTCAATCTTGGGTCCTGAGGCTTTCATCAAGACTAATGTGATGGGAACTTTCACACTCCTTGATGTGGCCCGAAACTACTGGGGAGTCTCCCTTGACCATCAGCGTGACGATGTTCTTTTTCATCATATCTCAACCGATGAAGTTTACGGCTCCCTGGGCGAGACAGGCTACTTCACTGAGACTACTCCCTACGACCCTCGCTCACCATATTCTTCTTCAAAGGCAAGCTCTGATCACATCGTAATGGCCTATTATCACACATACGGCCTTCCAATCACCCTCTCAAACTGCACCAACAACTACGGCCCCTATCAGTTCCCGGAAAAACTCCTTCCCCTTATGATTTCAAATATCCGTGACGGAAAGAATCTCCCGGTCTATGGTGAGGGAAAAAACATCCGTGACTGGATTTATGTTGAGGACCACAACCGGGCTGTCTGGCAGATTGTCAACAGCGGAAAGACCGGCGAAAAATACAACATCGGCGGCGAGAACGAGTGGCAGAACATCAAGCTCCTGCACAAAGTCATTGAGCTTACCGCTCCAAAAGTCAACAAATCCGCAGAAGATGTTGAAAAAACAATCGTCCATGTAAAAGACCGGCCTGGTCACGATGCCCGCTATGCAATCGACTGCTCAAAAATCAAGAAAGAGCTGGGTTGGGAACGCAAAATGACCTTCGAGCAGGGGCTTTCCCTCACTGTGAACTGGTATCTTTCCCACAAGGAATGGGTAGACCACATTCTTTCAGGCGAATACAAAAACTGGATCAGCGCTAATTACGGAGACAGAAAGTAAAGTTAGGAGTTAGGAGTGAGGAGTGAGGAGTTGATATTTTCAGCTTCTCGAACTCCTAATTCCTAATTTCTAACTCCTAACTAACTTATGGTTTGGATTATCGGTTGTAAGGGGATGCTGGGCAGCGAGGTTTGCCGAACGCTCTCTGAAAAAAATATTGATTTTACTGGTACTGACAGCAGTGTCAGCATTCTCGACTATTCTGCGCTTGAAAATTTTGCGTGCGGCAAGGACATTTCCTTTATCGTAAACTGTGCGGCTTATACTGCCGTGGACAAGGCGGAAAGTGAAGTGGAAAAAGCCCGTGCACTGAACGCAGACGGGCCAAAAAACATCGCCCGACTCGCAAAAAAACTTGCCTGTCCTCTAATTCATATTTCTACGGATTATGTTTTTGACGGCTCGGCTTCTTCTCCCATTTCTGAAGACAGTCCGATAAAACCAATCGGCGCCTACGGGCTTACAAAGGCTGAAGGCGAAAAAGCCCTTATGACCGAGACCGATGATTTTTACATCCTGCGCACGGCCTGGCTTTATGGCTTTGACGGAAAGAATTTCGTTTACACGATGATTCGGGCCATGAATTCTCACGAAAGCGTAAAAGTCGTCTCAGACCAGAGGGGAACGCCCACAAACTGCCAGACTCTTTCCCTTGTAATCTCAAAAATTATTGAAGACCGCATGTCAAAAAAGCATGAAGTTCCCAATGGAATCTATCATGTGACCGATGAAGGGGAGACGACATGGTTTGACTTTACCAGGGAAATCAAAAAACAGGCTCTCAAAGCCGGAATCCTTGTGAATGAGGATTGTATCGTAAATCCTTGCTCCACAAGCGAATATCCAACACCGGCAAAAAGACCCTCATATTCTGTCCTTGACAAGTCTAAAATTCAAAGGACGCTAGGATTCATGCTGTCTGAATGGCAGGAAAGCCTCGGAAAATTCATAAATTCGCCACTCTTTGACAAGAAACGCATACAATAGTAATATAAAATTGTGTTTTTAGTCTTATTTATAACAGTTATATCAGTTTTTCTCCTAATCAGACTGCTCATAGTTTTTCAGGTGCAGATTCAGTTTATGATGACGGGGCAGGACAAGGGCTTTAAATTCAACGAAATTCTTCTTCTCTGGAAGCTCGCAAAAGAGGCTCAGATTCAGGAACCTCTCTCGCTTTATGTCTCAGTGCCGACCTTGAACATGGCAATCTCAAAAATCGTAATGGAATCAAAGACCAACGGCACGGAAAGCCTTGAGTCAACGCAGAACTTTATCGCAAAACTTTACGAATACCGCACTAAAATTGACCTGGACCACGAGAACAAAAAAGGCCTTGAGTCAACAAAATACCTTGAGAAGGGGCAGAGGCTCAGGATCATCCTCAAAGGAAAGGGAGTCTTCGTCTCGGAAATTTTAAGCGTAGGCCATGAACTGATTATACGCCTTCCTTTGCAGAAAAATGTGAGGGTTATAGACGGTAACGAATGGGTCACAAAAAACATCAGCGTCTATCTCTGGCGAAAGGGCGACGCAAGCTATGTCTTTGACACAAGGGTAACGAATTCCGGTGTTTTCCAGGGACAGAGCGCAATCTATCTGGCCCACACAAACCAGCTTGAGCGTGCCCAAAAGCGAAAGTCCGTGAGGGCCGAATGTCAGATTTATGCCCACCTTTATTTCATTGAAAATGAAATTCCGGAATTCGACACTGTTGAGGTCGATGAGGGATATAAGTGCCTGCTTGAGGATATTTCCGAAGACGGAGCTATGATCCGTATCGGCGGACAGGGAAAGCAGAACATAAAAATCAAGATTCAGTTTGAGATAGACGGAAAATTCATAGTGATGTTCGGAGTGGTTCGTGCCGTAGAATTCAATTCGCAGACTAATCAGTCTCGGCTCCACTTTGAGTGCCTGCACATCGAAAAAGAAATGAAGAACGCAATTCTCTCCTTCATTTACCGTGATTTGTCCGAAGAAAAAAAAGACGAACTTCAGGCAATCGCTGAACTTGAGGAAGAAAATTCCGAGAATTCAGAAAATACTGAGAATCAGGAAAAACAGGAGCCTTCTCAGCAGGAGGCCTCTTTCACAGAGTCCCAGGCTCAGCCAAAAGTCTATGAGTCTGTTTATGATGATTCCGAGCAGAAAAATGACGGCAGCGATGACAATGGCGAAAAGTCCATCGCAGAAATCCTTGAGGATGGAGTTTCAGAAGAAGAATGAGAAAGTCTTTTTTCCTTTTCATGATTGCCATTCTTTTCTCCAGCTTTTCATTCGCCGATTCGACTTTAACCGAAAAAAAATTCATCAAGGCAAGCCTGAATGATAAAATAAAAATCATCGAGTCCCTCGACGAAAAGGAAAGTGTCGTCATTCCCCAGAAGGCGCTTTTGTTCGCTATTGAGAATGCCGCCATCCTTTCTTCTGACCAGGAGCTGATAAAACTCGTGGTTTCATCAATCAAGGCTTTTCCGTCGGAGCCAGAAAAAATCCAGACCATAAAAAAGCCAGTTCAAAAAATCATTTCAGAAAACCTGATGACTGTCTTCAAGCTTTTCAATGATATGTCTCTCCGAAAGGAAGCTATGGAAAAGCTGGGGCTTTATTCTGAGGATTCTCTTCCGCTCCTCGTGGATTTTCTCAACGACTATCTTTCCTCATCCTTCAAAAGGAATGAGCCTTCAAAAAATATCCTGGAAAAGGCCATTGTCACTCTGGGCGACATCGGAAATCATGATTCCCTCACAATCATATACAATATCTGGGCAAGCAAAATCTGGCCTGAATATCAGGAAAGCGCCGGAAGGGCCCTGGTCCTGCTTGCCCAGGATTCTTTTTCTGATGTGATTAAAATCTTCTCCCTGTCGAATATTGCAGATTCAGCCCATTTTTTCTATCTTATCAAAAAATCTTCGAAAATTTCTGAAAATTTTTTGTGTGAAGTTGCCGAAAACGCACTTTTAATTGCTATTAATAATGCAGAGAAATTGAAAGCCTATGACAAGGACTCGCCCAAGATTTTTGCGGATTTTCAGCTTGAGACACAGGAAGTTCTTTCTTCCCACAAGTGGTCTCATGCTGCTCCTGTCATCAACAGGAATGTAATTCTCGCAAAAAAGGCCTATGATGAAGATCTTATTTCTGAGAATGATTTTGCAAAAATCATTGCTTCCTCAGTCAATATTCCGTCACATGCCCTGGCACAGAGCCTTACCGATATGCTTTCAGATTGCAATGGCAAAGTGGAGCTGGCAGGAACTTCCGAAGCAGCCCAAATGCCTGCCAGGAGCGTTGTTCTTGCTCTTATTTCTGCATTAGGAGAGATGGGGGATAAAACCGCATTCGATGTCCTGCTTTTCGTGACCTATCTTTCATACCCGATTGATGTAATCGATGCGGCAAAGGCCTCCCTCGCAAAACTTAATTGGTAAAATACCTCAAAAATCCGGTTATCCTCTCATCACTGATTCTGGCTTTTCTCTTTTACTCGGGATTGGCAAAAATTCGTGAGCAAAAGCCTTTCCTTTCCCTGGCAAAAGAAAGTGAGATTACGGGCCTAAGGGGCTTCATCTCATCAAATCCCGTGAAATCATCTTTTTTGGGCTCAGCCTACAAGGTGACTTTTACGGCAGAAAAAGCCTTCACAAAGGACGGTGCTTTCTCGGCATCGGGTAATGTCTGCCTTTACTTTCCTCAAGAAATCGTCGAGGCCTATTATCCGGGAAAGATTTACACTTCGATACCAGAAATGGAAGGCGGGGCTTTTCTGGTGGAGAACGGCTCAAGACTTTTCCTTGAGCTTGAGAGGGTCTCAAAAGCTGGCGGGGCTTTTTTCCTCGTAAAGAGAGGTAAGGTCCTGGGCTGGAAGGGAGGCTCACTTCTTCAGGGCTTTTATAAATTCCGCGCCCTTTCAAGGCTCCAGTTCAAAAGGCTTATGTATGCATGGGGAAAGGCAGGCGGGCTTCTTCTCGCCCTGCTTTCAGGAAGCCGCGAGTACACAGAGAAGTCGGTTGCTGACGGATTCCGCGACTCAGGCCTTTCCCACATACTTGCCCTGTCGGGAATGCACCTGGGGCTTTTCGGTTCAATCGCAGGATTTTTCGGGAAAAAGGCCAGGGGAAGAAATCTGGGGGATGCGCTTCAGCTGGCTGCCATTCTTTTTTTTGTCTGGTTTGCAGGAATCTCTCCCTCGCTTTTCAGGGCCTTCCTTGCCGCATTGATTCTTTACCTGAATTCCCTCTTCAGGATGAACCGCCCGGACGGACTTTCACTTCTTTCTTTGTGTTTTCTGCTTCATTCAGTGATTTTCCCATCTCATATTATGGAAGCGGCCTTCATGCTGTCATATACTTCTCTGGCAGGAATAATAATCTTCGGAAAGATTTTCAGGAAAGTGTATCCGGTTTTTCTTCCTTACAGGATTCGTCTCGCCATTTCTGACTCTTCTTCCGCTCAACTGGCTACAGCCCCGGTTTCACTCAGTATTTTCGGTAAAATCATGCCCCAGGGAATAATCGCAGGTCTTTTGGTATCGCCGCTCGTTTTTCTTTTTTTGTATTTGGGGCTTTTTGGAGTGATAATTTGCCTCTTCCTGCCTTTCCTTTCTGGGCCGATAAGTGCTATTATGAACGGACTGTATCTTGTAATTAGCAGATTGGTTTTATTTTTCAGATTTAAGTAAAGGAAAGAATTGTGGAGCATCCTGATTATAACAGCCCCCTGGCCCTGAAGGCCTTTTTGGATGAGAACGGCATGGCAATGCAGAAGAAATTCGGTCAGAATTTCCTTGTTAACGCCGATGCCCGTAAAAAGATAATTGACTGCCTCGATGTGGGCGAGGATATTTCCGTATGGGAAGTAGGCCCCGGCCTTGGCTGCATGACCGACGAAATTCTCAGTCGGGGGGCAAAAGTCACAGCTTTCGAGATTGACCACGGATTCGCCCGTCTTGTCCGCCTCTTCTTTGAGAAATACTCAGAAAAGGGTAAATTCGAGCTTGTCGAGGGGGATGTCCTAAAGACATGGAAAAAATACTACGAGGAAAAAGGAAGCTCTCAGAGGTTTTTCGGGAACCTGCCTTATAATGTTGCCGCAACGATTATCGCCGATACAATCAATGAGGGAGTAAGATTCGACAAGGCTGTGGTCACGATTCAAAAGGAAGTCGCCCAGAGAATGAACGCAAAGGAAGGAAGCGACAGCTATTCATCTTTTTCTGTTTTGTGCCAGTGGGCCTACAATATCAAGAACATAGTTGACCTTGCCGGAGGAAATTTCTGGCCCGTACCGAATGTAGCGAGCAGGGCAGTCCTTATGACAAAAAGAGAGGATTTTCCCCGCTGCCAGAACCCAAGGCTTTTTATGAAGATGATCCGCCAGCTTTTTTCTTCCCGAAGAAAGACCGTGCGCAACAATCTTCTCCCCCTTGCAGGTGCCGAAAAAACTGACGAAGCCCTGGAAAAGGCAGGCATAAAGGCCGGAGTCAGGGCAGAGGATTTGAGCGTTGACAGTCTCCTTAAGCTCTCTGACTCCCTGAACGAAGTAATGTAAAAATGCGGAAAGTTTTTTTGTGCCTTATTTCGATTCTTCTCCTGTTTTCGGTTGTCCCGTCAAATCTTTTTGCGGCGGATTCGTCATCATCGTCATCCTCATCGAACTATGATGACATAAAATTTCCCCAGTGGGCAAAGGACTTGAGACGGACCGAGATAATCACATTCGGTTCCCTTCCATTTGTGACACTATGGACAACCGTGGGCTATTCTCTCTACCAGTACGGAGAGTTCAGAAACCCGCTGGACAAAAGCACGGATTCATTCACCGAGAATGACCAGTGGAACATCATAAAGATTTCTGCCCTTACCTGCATAGGGCTGGGACTTACGGACCTTGCAATCAACCTTATCACCAGGGCTCACAAAGAAAGCAAGCTCAGGAAATTGCGTGAGATGCAGCCTTTTACGATTACTCCGGCCAAAGACCTTACTCCGCCCAAAATGAAGGAAGGCGAAAGCGACAAAGAGGCCGAAGAAAGGATAAAACAGGAAAAAGAAATGGATAGCAAGACCAAAAACGAATTTTTCCTTGAGGGAGTTGAAAGTGCCATTTTTTAGCGCAAAAATTCCCCAGTCCTTTGAAGGAAGCACACGCCTAGATAAATATATTGCATCTCTCCCGGCAAGCGCATTTGACGGAAACAGCATGAACCGCTCCAGGCTTAAGAGCGGTGCGACAGAAATCCTATTGAACGGAAAAAGCTCCAAGGTCTCTGCAAAGGTAAAAGCCGGGGACACGATTGACATTCAGTGGGAAGAAAGCGTTCCCGAGAACATTGAGCCTGAGAATATTCCTCTGGAAATCATTTATGAGGATGAGAATGTCTGCGTCGTTAACAAAAAACAGGGCATGGTCACTCATCCGGCAGCGGGAAACTGGAGCGGAACTCTGGTAAACGCACTTTTGTGGCACTGGGGGCGGGCGACCATTCATCAGGAGACTGGCCAGGAAGTGAGCGCTGAAATGCTCGCAAAAAGAAGGCCCGGCATCATACACAGGCTTGACAAGGACACGAGCGGAATAATTATCACTGCAAAAAACAGGGCCAGTGAGGAATTTTTGCATGACGAATTCCTTCATCACAATAGAATCACAAAAGAATACATAGCAATATGCTGCGGGCGGCCGAAAATTCTGGAGGGCAAAATCGAGACCCAGATTATCCGGGACCCAAGGGACCGGAAAAGATTCAAGGCTGTGGTCGGAACTGACGAGGGCAAAAAAGCAGTTTCCATCTACAAATGCTTTGCCACATACGGACCATTCTCGCTCATGAGAATCAGAATCAAGACAGGCCGGACCCACCAGATCAGGGTGCACATGAAATTCTTAGGCTGCCCCATTATGGGAGACCCGATTTACGGCAATTTTCTCAAAGGCTCTCCCTTCCAGAGCGCAAGCCTTATGCTGCATGCATACCTTCTTAAAATCCACCTGCCAGGTAAAAAAGAAAAAGTGACTTTTAAAGCCCCTGTTCCCCTCAGGTTCAAAAAAGTACTGAGAACACTTCATGAAAAATATGGGAGGTAAATTCCTCACAGAGTTTTGGAGAACACGGAGAATAATACAAAAAAAACTCTGTGAACTCTGTGTGCTCTGTGAGAAATTAAAATATGAAAATAATACATTCTCCTTCGGATTCTTCTCCTTTTCTTGTCCTTTTTAAGCCGGCAGGACTTCCTTCGGCACCTCTCTATGAAGGAGACGAAAGCCTTCTCACTGAGGCAATCAAGCTCTTCCCGGAAATCGCTCTCGTACAGGGGAAAAAAGAAGTCGAGCATGGCCTTGTTCACAGAATCGACACTGAGACCCAGGGACTTGTCCTTATCGCCACAAGTCAGGAATCCTACGACAGTCTGATTCTATCGCAAAAAGAAGGAAAGTTTGAGAAATGGTACCGGGCTGAGGTTGACCGTCTTCCTGATTGTGCTGAGTCCCTCTCAGGTTTTCCGCCCCTTCCGGAATCAGTGAGGCTAAGCGGGGGCATGGATTTTCTCCTCCAAAGCTCCTTCCGCCCGTTCGGTTCAGGCGGCCGTGAAGTGCGTCCTGTTACTCCCTGCTCGGGAAGGTCAGCCCTGAAAAAAGGCGGAACTAGTATTTATACGACAGAAATTTCTTTTGAAAGCGGGAATGTGACGATTTGCCATATCAATGCCGGCTACCGTCATCAGGTACGCTGCCATCTTGCCTGGTGCGGCTTTCCTGTAAGGGGGGACAAAACCTACAATCCCCTTTGTAAAGGCGGAAAAAGCACCAATGATTCACACGACATGAAGTTCACGGCCTGCAAAATCACTTTTCCTCACCCTTTGACCGGGATTCCTCAAGTTTTTCAAATGTAAAAAGACAGAAAGTCTTTATCCGGTTATAAAATGCCCTGTCAACCGCAGAATCGATGAAAGGAAGGCGGATCATGTCAACGCCACCGAGGGCATATATAATCCAGTTGTCGCCGTAACGGAAGAGTGAGATTACGGCAATCAGCTTTCGCTTTCCGACAGCACTGAAAATCTTGTAGCGGATTTTGTTGGTGTTCTGCATATGATAGAAAAAATAATTTCCGAATTTGCAGGACTCAATCCTTCCGATGAAGTAGTCAAGCGGGGGCATTATGAATTTTTCGGTGATGAATTCCCTGTCCTCTTTCTGCTCGATAGTCTGAATCTCTGCCAGCGAATAGAGATACCTTATGCTTCCGTCATCATTGTAGGAGAAGGGAACTTTTGTGTAGCTTTCCTCGTTTTTCAGCATATCCGAGATGATTTCAGTCAGGTTCTCGTATCCCTGGTAGGGCAGGATTTTGATTATTTCTGCAAGATGATTTGGATTCACCTCTCTGACGGCTTTAATAAGCTGCTCCGTCTCTGGAATTTCGTTTATTCGGGCGTATTTGAGTTTTTTAATGCTTTTCGTGACGACTTCTCCGTTCCTTAGCTCCAGAATCTCCACGTCGGATAGACGGTCGTTGAAGAGATAGTTGATTTCTCCGTCCATGATTCTGACCGGGGTTTGTGAGAAAACAAGGGAAACGGAAAGAATACAGATAAAAGCTAACAGGAATTTCTTCAATTTTTTCATATGAGATTTTTGGATTTAGTTTAAACTTTTCTCGCATATCGTTCAAGAATGTGATATAATATCCCCACCATGATTGCACGTCATATTCAAGAAATGATAAATTCCAAGGGTGCATCTGTCATCCGAAAAATGTTTGAAGAAGGCATCATGCTTAAAAAAGAGCATGGTGAGGACAATGTTTTCGATTTCACATTAGGAAATCCCGACCTGGATCCGCCGCAAAAAGTCGTGGATGCCATTCAGGAAGAGGCAAAAGACCTCTCGCACGGTTGCCACGGATACATGCCCAACGCAGGCTATCCTTTCGTCCGTGAGTCAATCGCAAAAAAAATAACGAAAGAGCAGGGAGTCGCTGTCTCAGGAAGCAATGTGATTATGACCGTGGGGGCAGCAAGCGCCCTCAACTGCGTTTTCAAGGCCATCCTCAATCCTGGTGACGAGGTAATCGTTCCTGCCCCTTTCTTTGCCGAGTACAGGCACTATGCAAAAAATCACGGCGGAATCCTTGTCGAAGTGCCTTCAAAATCTGATTTTTCCCTTGACCTTGAGGCAATTAAATCTAAGCTCAGCGAAAAGACTGCCGCAATCCTCATCAACAATCCTAATAACCCCACAGGAAAGATTTATTCCGAGTCAGAGATAAAAGAGCTGGCATCGATTTTAACCGAGAGCAATAAAAAGACAGGCAGGGTAACATACCTTTTGTGCGACGAGCCTTACCGCGCGATTGTCTACGACGGCGCAAAGGTCGCTCCGGCCTTCCAGTTCTACGAGAACACCGTGATTGTTTCCTCTTTCGCAAAAGATTTGAGCCTTCCTGGTGAGCGAATCGGCTACATTGCCGTAAATCCAAAGTCTCACGAGCCGGAAGAATTCATCAAGGCTGTCACATTCGCCCTCAGGGTTTTGGGCTGCGTCAATGCACCGGCTTTCTTTCAGAAGGTCATAGCAAAGTCCTGGGATGCAGAGGTCGATTACACGAGCTACAAGACCCGCCGGGACAAGCTCATGGCCATACTCGACAAGGCCGGAATCGAATATTTCCGTCCACAGGGTGCCTTTTATCTCTTCTGCAAGGTTCCCGCAAATTTCAAGGGAGATGACGGAGATTTTACCGACTACCTCAAAAAATACCTGATTCTTGCGGCCCCAGGCTCAGGCTTCGGCGGCAAAGGCTGGTTTAGGCTCGCATACTGTGTCTCAGAAAAGACAATCATCAATTCAGAAAAAGCCTTTGTTAGGGCGATGGAGGAAATATGAAAATAATGATGGTAAGTGCGGAGGCTGTTCCTTTCGCAAAAACTGGCGGTCTTGCTGACGCCGTATCCGCATTGGCCGGAAACCTCTCTCTTATGGGGCACGATGTAAAAATCGTAATGCCAAGATACTATAAAATTGACCGCAAAAAACTCACTGCCCTTGAAGGTCCTCTTGGCGTTCCTGTAGGAACAGGGCAGGAGTGGACAGAAGTTTACAAGGCGGCTCTCCCGGGCTTTCCCAAGGTTGAGGTCTATTTTATCGACCACGAAGCCTGTTTTGGCCGTGACGGCGTTTACGGCACAAAGGCTGACCCGGATTTTTCGGACAACACATACCGCTTCTCTCTCCTTTGCCACGGAGCCTTCCAGGTCTGCAACAAACTGCAGTGGTTCCCGGACATCGTTCATGCCCACGACTGGAGCGCAGGCCTGGCTCCGGTTCTTCTAAAATATGTCTGCCGCTCACAGAGCCAGTTTGCCCGCACTGCCAGTGTCTACACCATTCACAACATAGGCTATCAGGGCGTCTACGGAAAGGAAAAATTCACTGACCTGGGAATTGACTGGGGCCTGTATTATGGAGCTGGCTTTGAGCGAAACGGGGCGATTAACCATCTTCAGGCAGGCATCTCTTGTGCAGACATGGTTACCACAGTCTCTCCGACTTATGCATACGAGATTCAGTCCCCGGAAGGCGGCTTTGGAATGGACGGACTTTTGCGCGTACGAAGCGATGTAGTCCGTGGAATCATCAACGGCGTCGATGTCTCGACATGGAATCCTAAGACTGACGAGCTTCTTCCTTCGAATTACAGTGTCTCAAATATGAAGGGCAAGGCTGAATGCAAGAAGGCCCTGCAGCAGGCTTTCGGCCTTGAAGTTGACCCCAACATTCCTCTGATTGGTATGGTGGGCCGCCTCGTAAGTCAGAAAGGCATTGCCGAGGTTTTCGCCCCGACTTACGGCTCAATCTACAGCATCTGCCGTGACATGAACGTTCAGTTCGCCATCATAGGAACCGGCGAAAAATGGTGCGAGGACGAAATCAACAACCTGCAGTCTAAGCTGCCTAATCTCCGCGCAAAAATCGGCTATTCAGAGCAGCTCAGCCACCTTGTTGAGGCGGGAAGTGACTTCTTCCTCATGCCATCTGCTTACGAGCCTTGCGGTCTCAACCAGATGTATTCTGAGCTGTACGGAACCCTGCCAATCGTTCGCCGCACAGGCGGACTTGCCGACACCGTCCAGAATTACAATCAGGAGACAGGCGAGGGTACAGGCTTTATGTTCGATGCACTCACGCCGGGAGCAATCTACGACACAGTAGGCTGGGCAGTCTGGGCTTACTATAACCGCAAGGATCACATCAAAAAAATGCAGAAGCGGGGAATGGAGAAGGACTTCACATGGAAGGCAAGCTGTGAGAAATATCTCGAAGTTTACAAGGAAGCCCTTGCACGAGGATGTGGAATTTGATAGAATATCTTCCAACCCCTTGAGTCTGCGTATGCGGACTCCAAATGTCCATAAGGAGAACATACAAACATGAAAAAGTATGAACTCATGACTATCTATCCTATCGAGGATGAGAAGTTCAAAGACGGCACAGAGAAAGTAAAAGCCGTTCTCGCACAGTTTGGTGCAACAGTCGAAAAAGAAGAGTCTTACGGAGACCGTGACCTCGCTTACGAAATCGCAAAACAGAAGAGAGGTCGATTCGTTCTTTTCACAGTCAAAGCAAATCCTGCTAAAATCGTTGAAATCAACACTCAGTTCCGATTGAACAACAATTTGCTCAAATCTCTTTTCGTTAAACTCGACGACAAAGAAGCAAAATAAGTTTGCATCCCCACACAAGCACCTTGGAGGCAATAAATGACTGACATCAATACTGTTACTATCGTAGGCCGACTTACCCGTGATCTTAACGGAAGTGACCAGCGTGAATACGCATTCACACCAAACGGACAGGCCCGCGCAAACATCAGCATTGCGGTCAACCGAAGCCGAAAGCAGGGCGATCAGTGGGTAGACGAAGCAAACTTCTTTAATGTCACAATCTGGGGCAAAACAGCCGAGAATCTTCTTCCTTATCTCAAAAAAGG
>CAMOEE010000053.1 GCA_946611835.1 uncultured Treponema sp.
TGCCCGGAAGTCTCTGGTGAAAAAAACAGACGCGGATTGACGCAGATTAACACAGATGTGCAGCAAGGCCAGGGCAGAAATGGAAACAATCCGCCAGTGTCTGAATTCCAAACCAGCGCAAATGTCGAAAAAATGTCCGGCACTGTCGCCACAAGCGACAAATCCCTCTGGCTCACTCCTTGTGTCTGCACGAAAAAAATCGACTCAAAGAAATTTACTTACGAAAAAGAAATCGACCTGATGGGCAGCTGGCAGAAAAACGAACGGAAAGGCATCATCTTCCTTGGTAATGAATATGCCGCCCTCCAAATCGAAAAATCCGGCGAAAATGCCTTTGCTCTTTCCTATCTTGAATCAGGCGGAAGCGAGGCAGGAGATGCAGAAAGAAGCGAAAAGATTTTGTGGAAAAAGAATTTTACCTGCGGCAAAGAAAAAATCACGCTGAAAATGAAATTCAGGGCTGCAAAAGACGGAAAATCAGGCCTGGTGCGATTTTTTGCAAAATACGGAAAGCTCTCATTTAAGTCAAAGCCCTTCTCCACCAGCAACGCCCATTGGGTCGGTGGCAGATACGGCTTTTTTTAAAGCTTTGGAAGAAAAAAGGTCTGGAAAAAAGAATTACCTTTCTCAGAAAGGTTGCGTTTTTCCAGAATGCTATTTTCGCCAGTAATCCGGGAAGAGGAAGATTATAAGATTGTAAAGTTCCAGACGGCCTGCAATCATGGCGAAACAGTACCAGTATTTTAGGAAAGGCGGAATTACTGCAAAAGATTCCGTAGGACCAAGACTTCCGAAAGCCGGGCCAATGCTTCCAATCATTGAGAGGCTTGCCGTAAAACCAGTGAAAATGTCCAGTCCGCAGAAGGTGCTTATCATTGTGCTGATAAAAAGCAGGGCGAAATAAACGAAAGTAAAGGCCGCCACATTGAAAACCAAGTCCTTTCGTCCCGCTTTCTGGTTGAGACTGACCGTGAAAATTCCGTGCGGGTGCAGCATACGGAGCATTTCGTTCCATGCCTGCTTTTTGAGGACGACCCAGCGTATGATTTTAAAACCGCCTGATGTGGAGCCAGAGCAGCCACCTGTAAAAAAGAGGACAAAAAGGAAGAACTGGGCGGCCTGAGGCCACTGCTCGTAGTCGGCTGTAGCGTAACCAGTCGTTGTTATGATTGAAGCCACCTGAAAGCTTGAATAGCGTAAAGCCTTTGCGAAAGAACCATAATGTGGAATCAAAATAATGGCAATTACGAAAATACAGATAAAAAAGATGGAGACATAGGCCTTCAGTTCAGAATTCTTTTTTACCTCATCGAATTTTCCTGTAATGATATAGAAGTAAAGGCTGAAGTTTATGCCTGCCAAGAACATGAAGACCGTGCAGACGATTTCCACGGAAAGGGAATTGTAGGCTCCGATGCTGGCACTTCTTGTTGAAAATCCGCCCGTGCCCAGCGTTGAAAAAGCGTGACAAACTGAATCGATGAAATCCAGGCCGCAAATTTTTAGGGCAATGATTTGTGCCAGGGTAAAGCCTGTATAAAGGAACCAGAGGGTTTTTGCCGTATTTGCCATTTTGGGGGTAATCTGACCTTTTTCGGGGCCTGTGCTTTCGGCCTTTATCAGCTGGAAACTGCCAACGCCAAGCAGAGGGAGAAGGGCCACGGTAAGGGCAATGACTCCCATGCCACCGAGCCAGTGCATCTGACAGCGCCAGAGATTTATTGAGCGGGGAACGGCCTCTATGTCCGTTAAGATTGAAGCTCCTGTTGTAGAAAAGCCGGAAACGCTCTCAAAAAGGGCATCGTGAAAGGCCGGAATTACGCCTGAAAGCATTAATGGAAGAGCTCCGAACACGCTGATTGAAATCCAGGCCAAGGCAACGAAGGCAAATACGCTCCGGGTTGAAAATTTGACTTTTGTTTTCTTGCCGGCAAAGTAGAAAATTGTTCCGACAAGAACTGAAATCGCCAGCGGAATAAGAAAACTTGAAATAGTGCCCTTTTCTCCGCATGAAAGGGCCGTGATGATTGGAAAAATCAGCGAAAGCCCTACGATTGCGAGAATGATGAAGATAAGCCGTGCGAAAATAAAAAACTGCATTTACTGTTCTGCCCCGAATTTATGCATTACATGATCATTTTCGTTTGCGTTGATAATAAGAATGATTTTGTCGTCTTTGTCCAGGACTGTGTTTCCGCTCGGAACCGAATATGATTTTTCTTTCTTTTTTTGAACCTGCAGGACCAGGAATTTTCCGTTTTCGGCTATGTCTTTGAGTGCTTTTCCGTTGACTTCGCTTTCTTCTGGTATGGTGATTTCTGCTATTTCGAGCGAACCGCCGTTTACGGAGTGGATTCCCGTTACGCTTTCACCCCTGAGATGACTCATAATGCTGTCAACGACAGAATCACGGATTGGAACAGCAACTTCTATTCCGATTTTGCGGGCGACTTCTCCGAAGGCAGAATTTGCTACCAGGGCTATTGAATTATCGACGCCAAGTGATTCTATGTAGGCTGCCATGACCATGTTCAGCTCATAATTTTGTGTTGCGCAAATCACGAGGTCGAATTTGTCGATTCCTTCTTCTTCGACAAAGCCTTCTTCGGTGATGTCCGCGCAGAAGACCTTTGTGTTCTGGAATTTTTCACTTGCGGCCTTGGCATTCTGCTCGTCGGAATCAATGATGAGAAAATCCTGCGACATTTTTGATTTTATTCCGAAGAGCTTTTTGAATTTGCTGGTTCTTTTCTGGATGAGCCTTTCGGCAACTATCATTCCGATTCGGTTTGCCCCGACAAGAGCGATTTTTTTGACATCCTTGAGCTTTGAACCGCACATGGCCAGAAGCTCAGACAGGTCTTCACGGTGCATGAGAACGCCAAGATAGTCCCCGCCGCGCAAAATTGTGGCTCCGCTTGGAAGTGAAGTCTCTCCGTCGCTTTCGACATAGGCTACCAGAAAATGTTTTTCGGTGAGTTTTCTCATGTTCTGGAGCGCAATTCCGTCAAGTCTGCTGTCCTTTTCGACGGCCACACGAATCAGCTCGTAAGAAGAATTGTCGAATTGAAGGGAATCTGTGATTGCTCCATGCTCGACCGCCGCAACGATGGCCTCTGCTGCCTCGACATCAGGGTGAATCATAAAGTCGATTCCGTAGAGATGACGGTTTTCGTTTGAGAGTTTTGTGGCGTGCTTTTGTATCGCCGTACTCGTGTTCATGTAGTAGGCGTAATTCCGCACCCTGGCGATTTTAAGCACTTTTGGATAAACAGAATCGACCAGAGAGCAGGTAATCATGTTTACTTCGTCGTTCGATGTGACGCAGACAAGTGCATCAGCGTTTTCGATTCCTGCCTCTTCGAGAGTGTCCAGATTGTTTCCGTCTGCAAGAATGACATTGCAGTCAAGCCTGTTCGATGCGTGCCGGACAGTCGTTTCGTCATTGTCGATGAGAACTACATCGTTTTTTCCATTGATGAGGCGTTTTGCAAGCTGTGTGCCAGTGAAACCAGCTCCAACGATTACGATTTTCATAAGCTGTTCTTCTATTGTAGCGTGTTGTTAAAAATTGCTCCACATGATACTATTTTAAGTCTATGAAAAAATCAATTTTTCTTGTTTTTGCTCTGGCATTTTCTGCCTTTTTTGCATCCTGTTCGTTTACAGGCTCAAAAGATGTCCTCAGAATGAATGTCTCTTCTGAACCTGATTCTTTCTTCCCCTGGGAATCTGCGGCTGCCGATACTGCTGCGATTTACTACAATATTTTTGACGGTCTTCTTTCTTTTGACGAGAAGGGCAAAATCCATCCGGCCCTCTGCGAATCTTATGAAATTTCCGAAGACAAGGTAACATATACTTTCCGTCTCCGTCACAATGTAAAATTCCATAACGGTGCCGATTTTACAAGCGCGGACTGTCTCTACACTTACGAGAACCTTGCAGGCCTCAACGGAAATACACCAAAAAATGAACTTTTAGCCCGCGATGTCGAGAGCATTTCTGCCCCGGACCAGTACACTTTTGTTGTTAAAACAAAACATCCGCTTGGTGGTTTTCTTGCCCTTAACATCTGTCCTATTCTTCCTGTGGGCTACACTAACCATGCAGAGCATCCTGTGGGAACCGGCGCTTACAAATTCGTTGAATATCAGCTCCACCAGAAAATCGTGCTCGAAAAAAACGAGAACTACTGGAACAGTGGGAATCAGCCTAAAATTCCCCGGATTGAAATCTATGTTATGAGCGATGAGAACGCAATTCTTTCCGCCCTGCAGACAAAACAGCTTGATATCGGTCAGCTTCTTTCTCCAGAGAACGCAAAGACTCTCGAAACAAAATTCCAGCTTTTCTCGGCTCCGCAGAACATGGTTCAGATTCTCGGCCTCAACAATTCAATAAAACCTCTCGACAATCCTCTTGTCCGACAGGCAATCACAATGGCAATCAACAAGGACGAGGTCATTGAAGGAGCCATGGGCGGTTTCGGAACAAAGCTCTACAGCAATTTCTCGCCGATTCTTGGTGAATTCTACAATGACCGTCTTTCTGAAATCTACAAATATGACCCGGCCGCTGCAAAATCCATTTTGACTTCTGCAGGATACGCCAGCGGTTTCGACCTTGAAATCACTGTTCCCGGAAACTACCGCACTCATGTTGACACGGCACAGATTATCGCAAAAGAGCTTGAGCAAATAGGAATCCGCTGCAAAATCAAGACTGTTGAATGGACGACCTGGCTCGACAAGGTTTATACAAAATTTGATTATCAGGCGACGGTAATAGCATTCGGCGGAAAGCTGGAGCCTGCAGAGGTTTTGAGGCGCTACTATTCTTCTTACAGGCGAAATTTCACCCGCTTCAACAACCCTGTTTTCGACGAGACCTTCAACAAGGCTGAGCTTGAGCCTGACCAGTCAAAGCGAATCAAATACTACAAATATTGTCAGGAATTACTCACAAGGAACGCTCCTGCCGTCTTCATTTCAGATCCGAACAACACTGTTCTTCTGCGAAAAGATGTGAGGGGGTACGAGGTTTATCCTGTCCTCTTCTACAATTTCGCAAAGATGTACTTTGACTAGAAATGTTTTATCTGAGGAAATTCCTTGATTTTCTAACGACTCTTTTTCTGATTTCCCTGCTTACCTTTCTGACTTTTCAGCTTCTTCCCGGGAATCCGGCCCTGGCCATTCTTGGGCCGGAGGCTGACTCAGCACAGATTCAGGCTCTGGAGGAGAAAATGGGCCTGGATAAGTCAATCGGGGAGAGATACATTCTGTGGATTTCCGGGGCTTTGAGGGGAGATTTGGGAATTTCCTACCAGTATGACCAGAGCGTTTCAAAACTGATTGCGGGAAGTTTTTCTGTCACCATGAGCCTTTCTTTGCTCACCCTGATTTTTACGGTTCTGATAGGCTTTTCCTTCGGATTCTTCTATTCCTATATAAGCCGCAGCCGTTTTTTCAAGCCGCTTTCTACTTTTCAGCAAATATGGTTTTCCCTTCCCTCGTTCTGTACGGCTCTCCTTCTGATTTTGATTTTTTCGGTTAAGCTCGGGCTTTTCCCGGCTATGGGCTATTCCCCTCTTTTTAAGACAGGTTTTTTCCCCTGGCTTCATTCCCTGATTCTTCCGGCACTTTCGCTTTCCCTTGGTTCCGGGGCGATTCTTGCCCGTTACACTACGGCCAGCATTTTGAATCAGTACAGGCAGGATTATGTGCGCACGGCAAGGAGCAAGGGACTTGGAGAATGGTCCGTGATTACCAGGCACATTTTGCGCAACGCTCTTTTGCCCTCCGTGACCACGCTTGGACTCATTATGGCTGAGATTTTGGGTGGCAGTATCATCATTGAGAATGTCTTTTCTATCCCGGGAATCGGTAAACTGATTGCGTCATCAATTTTGACCCGGGATTTTCCGCTGATTCAGGGACTTGTCCTCTATCTTGCGCTGATAACCCTGCTCTGCAATTTCATCGTCGATATGATTTATACGATTATTGACCCGAGGATAAGAAAATGAAAAAGTATTTTGCGAACAAATCTTTCCTCGCCGGTTTCTCTTTAATCTGTTTTTTTGCCCTGCTGATTTTGACGGGATTTTTTTACCTTCCTTACGATCCGGACTTCCCCAACACAGCTGAGAAATTTGCTCCTTTTTCGGCCAGGCACCTGCTGGGAACTGACCATCTTGGCCGGGATGTCTTTTCACGGATTCTGGTGGGGGCCAGAATTTCTTTTGAAATTGGTTTTGTTGTCATGCTGGCGGGCTTCTTTTTGGGGCTTTTGCTTGGCTCGGTCTCCGGCTACTTTGGCGGAATCCTTGATTTACTGATTCAAAAAATGATCAGCGTCCTCATGTCTTTTCCGGGAATTTTACTCGCCCTCATGCTGATTGCCGTTTTCGGAACTGACGAAAGAATCACTGTCCTTGCCCTTTGCCTTATGAGCGTTCCCCGTTTTACAAGAATTACCCGGGTGAGTTTTTTGAAGTACAAGACTTCGCTTTTTGTCAAATCAGCCCGTTCCAGAGGGGCTGGTCACCTGAGGATAATGATTTACCACATTTTGCCGAACATTTTGCCCGAACTGCTGGTGACTTGTTCCCTTTCCTTTGCGCTGGCAATTTTGGGGGAGTCGGGATTGAGCTATCTTGGAATCGGAATTCAGCCGCCGACGCCGAGTTTCGGAAGAATGCTGAACGATGCCCAAAGATTCATTTTTAGAAATCCTGCCGGGGTGCTTGTCCCTGCATTTTTCCTCACTCTTCTTGTGCTTGGCTTTAATCTTCTTGGTGACGGAATTTCTGAAACTGCCGGCGGAGAACCAAAAGAGGCGAATAATTTTCACCCGGATTTTTCAGAAAAAACAGAGATGAAATGTGATTCGGCTTCAAGTGCAAAAAAAGCTCTTTTTCAAATCAAAAATCTTTCAGTGGGATTTTCTCAAAATGGAAATCAAACTCAGATTCTCGATGATGTCTCTCTTTCGGTTGACGAGGGGGAATTTGTCGCGCTTGTGGGTGAGTCTGGCAGCGGAAAAACGATGACTTCACTTGCGGCTATGCACCTTCTTCCTGAAAATATTCAGATAAGCGGCGGTGAAGTCATTCTGGGTGACAAGAATCTTTCTTCAATGAGCGAATCTGAATTCCGCGCAATTTCGGGCAAGGAAATCTCAATGATTTTTCAGGAACCCATGACAAGCCTGAATCCGCTGATAAAGGTCGGAAAGCAGATTGAGGAAGCGGCCCTTGTGCACGGTTTCTCAAAAAAGGAGGCGAAAAAACGCTCCTTTGAGCTTTCAAGGCTTACAGGACTTTCGGATACGGAGCGGGTTCTTTCAAGCTTTCCCCATGAACTTTCCGGCGGAATGAAGCAGAGAATTATGATAACGAGCGCGCTGGTTAATAATCCGAAACTTCTGATTGCAGACGAACCTACCACAGCTCTTGACGTATCGACTCAGGAGGAAATAATTCATATCCTGCAGAATTTGAGGCAGACCAAAAATATCGCAATGCTTTTGATAACTCATGATTTTTTGGTGGTCAGAAAACTTTGCAGCCGGGTTTATATCATGTACAAGGGCAAAATTGTCGAGCAGAACACGGTTGAGGAGATTTTCAAAAATCCTCAGCATGACTATACTAAGGCGTTGATTGATTCAATTCCAAACCTTGACAAAAAAGGGGAGAAGCTTCCGGTTTACGACGCATTTTTTACTTATGCAAAAGATTCTTGAATGTGCTGATTTATGCAAAACTTTCTCCTCAAAAAATGGCGATATCCGTGCTGTTGATGGCCTTTCTTTTTCTGTCAGCAAGGGCGAGTGTTATGGTCTTGTGGGAGAGTCCGGCTCTGGGAAATCGACTTTGGGAAATCTGATTTGTGCTCTCGAAAATCCTGATTCCGGGAAAATTCTTTTTGAAGGGCATGATATTTCCCTTTTCAATAAAAAACAGATGCTTTCTTTCCGGAAAAAAATGCAAATCATCTTTCAGGATCCTTACGCCACCCTTAATCCAAAGCACAGAATCGGCTCCATAATCGAGGAAGGACTTAAAATACATAAAATCGGCCGGAATCACGAAGAAAGGAAAAAGCTTGCCAACGAAATGCGAATGCTTACCGGCCTCCCTTATGATATTCTCGAAAAATATCCTTCTGAACTTAGCGGCGGGCAGAGGCAGAGGGTTTCGATAGCCAGCGCAATGATTTTGAATCCGGAATTCCTTATCTGCGATGAGTGCGTAAGCTCGCTGGATGTCCTGATTCAGGCCCAAATTCTTAATCTTTTAAAGGCAATGCAGAAATCCATGAAGCTTACATATCTCTTTATCTCTCACAATCTGAATGTTGTCTCTTACATGGCTGACAGAATCGGAGTGATGTATAAGGGGCAGATTGTTGAGGAAAAAGCAACCGAAGAACTTCTCAAAAATCCTGAGCACGAATACACGAAAAAGCTCCTTAAGGCGGCAGGTCTGTAAAGGACAAAAGCGCAAAAGTTCACAATTCAAGATAATTTACATCAAATTGACACGATTTTAACATTCAGATAATCTTAATAATCTAAATCTTGCGATGGTAAAGCCATGGAAAATTCAAATCAGGAAAGTAAAGCTGAAATCCTTGTTGTCGATGATGCCAGCATGATTCGCTCTCACTTAAAAAGAATTCTCGAACGCCAATACACCGTTTACACAGCCGAATCAGGTGAGGAATGTCTCTCCTTCGTCGAAAGCAAAATTCCCACCATGATTCTCCTCGATATGCACATGAAAGGTATTGACGGACTTGAAACCCTGCATCAGCTTAAAGCAAAGGTAGAAACAAATCTCATTCCCGTAATTTTCCTAACGGCAGATGAACACGCCGAAACGGAAGTTAAGTGCCTGCACGATGGAGCCATGGACTTCATCTCAAAAGACCACCTGGTTCCAGAAATAGTCCTGCAGAGGGTAAAAAACTCCATTGACCTTACTAAGCTTCAGAAAAAAATGCAGGAAGAAGTCAACAAACAGACTTTACAGGTAAAAGTTCTCACCAGGGAGATTACCGAAGCTCTCTCAAAGACCATTGACGCAAAAGACCATTACACTCGGGGGCATTCAGCCCGGGTTGCAAAATATGCAAAGGAAATTGCCCGCCGAATGGGAAAGTCGCCCAAAGAGCAGGAAGGAATTTACTACATGGGCCTTCTTCATGACATAGGAAAGATTGCCGTTTCCGGGAGCATTATCCGTAAAAACGCCCGTCTTACCGAAGATGAATTTGAAGAAGTAAAAGAGCATCCGATAGAGGGCTGGAAAATCTTAAAGACCATCACGGTTTTGCCAAGTCTTCCGCTGGGAGCAAAATACCATCACGAGCATTTTGACGGCTCAGGTTACCCGGACGGGCTTAAAGGCTATCAAATTCCCGAGGTCGCCAGAATCATTGCCGTCGCCGATGTTTACGATGCCATGACAAGCAAACGGAGCTATTCTGAGATTCGGCCCCAGACTGTGGTTCGCTCAGAAATCGAGCGCTGCCGGGGCACTTACTTTGACCCCGCCATAGCCGACATCATGCTGGAGATGATTGACGAGGACAAAGAATACAAGATGAAAGAAGAGCTTGAGGAAGAGCCTCAAAAAGAAAGAAATTCCTAAAGAACAGGTGCGAGCTGGTCGTCCGGGTTTTCGATGACTATGTTCAGGTTTCCGTTCCTTGTGCGCAGGTCATCGATGAATGCCTTTGTATCAATATCTTTTTTTGGTTCTACCCAGTAAGAAATAGTGAAGAGGGTTCCCATATTGCTGGTCTTTACATTTTTTACGCCCCATTTCACCAGATTCTTCTCGAATAAATCAGTGAAAGCATCCTTGTAGTTCATGTCTTCCGGAATCGTGATTTTGAGAATCTGCTTGTCTGAAACTTTCCAGAAGCGTGTCATCAAAATAAAAACCAGGCTCACAAGCACTACCATTACGAAGGCAACGAGATAGCTGCCAAGTCCGATTACAAGACCTGCGGCCGCCGCAAAGAATGTGTAGAGGATGTCCTTAGAGTCGCCCGGAATGCTTCGGAAACGAACCAGGGCGAAAACACCGGCCAGAGAAAGAGTCTTTTTTAAGTCCGTGGCGATGAAAGGGATGATAATCGCCATAATCACAGGCAGCAGAAGAACCGTAATCACGAAATTCTTTGAGAATTTTCTTCCGCTGTTCGCAATCACATATCCCGCCGCAACCCCGGCACCTGCAATCAGTCCCATGCACATGCTGAACATGATGGTTTTTACTTCCTCGTTGATGATGAAACCGCTTAAAATGTCCATAATTTTGCCTCCTGAAATCTTTCCTAAAGATTCCTTGTTTTGTATTCAATTCCGTATTTTGAAAATGAAGTTTTGAAAATCCTTCTTTCTGCCAGAAAATGAGTGAACCAGAGGGGAAAAGCCTTGAAGGCCTTTGCTTCCATGAGCCATTGCCCCGGCTGTAAGAGCTGCCTGCCATAAATGGGTGAGTCGAGCCTTAAATCTTCCCGGCGGGTCTGGATGTTAGTGTCGATTGTCAGCCTGAAGTCAACATTTGTTTTCTCGAAAAAGGCCAGCCTGTCGTAAGAAATGAAAACTTTCGGCTTAAGATTGTAGAAGTGCATGATGTAGTCGATTTCTTTCAATACCTGAGTGTTCATTTTGAGAGGCTTTCCGTTTGCCTGAATAGGGTTTTCTGGGAGACTTCCGTCCTCAAAATATTTGTATGCGTCTTTTAGCAGGAAATTCGTGCGCCTTTTGTTCACGACTCCATCAAATTTCTTCTTGCTTTCCAAAAAAACTTTGTCGTCGAGGGATACCCTGCCGTAACTTCGCAGACGGATTTTCTCCTTGAACTCAGGTTTTTCGAGGGACTTGCGGATAAGCTCGTCGCTGTCCGTGTCCAGGTAGAGATTGCAGATTGTGTAGGTTTTGCCGTCCTTGTTGAAAGAATCGGCGTTCATATAATTCCCGATTATTGAGAGGAGCAGGTTCTTGTCATCGTCATTCAGCATGTATTTGACTTCCCTGCGGTTAAAGACTTCAATAGCCATGGCCGACCTCCTGAAACTCTATATTTTTAATATAGCGTGGACTTTTTTTATTCACATGAGAGGGGGATAAGCGAATTCTTAGGGTAAAAAAAGCCTTGTATGATTTCGTTAAGAAATCGCTTATACGGGCTGTTTTTTGCTTTTTCTGCGGTAAATTCCGCTGTAATCTAGTGCGTGGAGGCAGAAAATGAAAAAATCACTCTTTTTTATCAGCATTTTTCCAATGATTCTGTTAGCCGGCTGCGAGAAGACACTTCCAGCCAAAATAAAAATCGAGCCGAATTCCGAAAGGTCTTCGTTTGAATCAAGAATTTCAATTTCTCCCATGGACGAATCCGTGACAGTGAGCAGAAGTCAAATCATACTTGCTCCAAAGTCCGAGAATATGACTTACACTTTAAGCGGTTACTTCGACGGCCAGATTATCGTGAACACAAAAAACACCGTGTTAAAATTAAAGGATGCCTACATCGAGAATTCTTCAGGCAAAGAGGCGATAGTCGCAAATGCGAAAACCGAGCTTTCGACGGCAAAAGACAGCGTGAACTACATCGTGTCTCGCGGGCGCTCTTTACTAAAAAAAGCGGCTCTTGAATCCAAAAAGCCCCTCGTCCTTGGCGGAAGCGGCACACTTTTTGTAAAAGGCTTTGTCTGCCACGCAGTGGAGGCTGAGGATGTCAAAATCAAGGGAAGCGGCGCCTTCTATTTTGAGGGCACAAGACGAGGCTCAGCCCTCACCTGCCAGACTTTTGAGGTTGAGGATGGCAAGACTTTCACGGCCTTTTTCTTAAATTCAAAAAACGGAATAAAGGCTGAGCGCACGGTCACCGTAAATTCCGGGAACCTTCATTTTTACTCAAACGGAACTGCAATCAAAACTGACATTAAGGAAGATTCTCCAAAATATGCCCACGGAATCACTCTGAATGGGGGGAATATCTATCTTGAAGGAAACGGCCGGGACTACATCACTGACGAAGGTGCACTGGTAATAAAGACCGGAATTTCAGATGAAAAGGCTTTGAAGGAGGCTATGTAATGAAAAAAACTTTCTTTCTATTAATTTCAATTTTGATTTTTGCAAGTGTCTCTGCAGAAAGTATATCTGTTAATGTGGATGAGGCCCGAAAATCCTTCACGGAGCCGGTGACAGTCACTCCCAGTGACAAGTCGGTGAGCATTTCAAAGGGAAAAATCATTCTCGCTCCAAAAAAGGAAGGCTCTGTTTACACTATTTCCGGCTATTTCAATGGTCAGATTCAAAACAAAACAAAGAACACGGTCATCAGGCTCAGCAATGCTTTCATTGAGAACTCATCCGGAGAGGCGGCGATTTACGGCGAGGTCAAGACTGAAATTTCCTCGGCGGGGGGAAGCGTAAACTATGTGCTTTCAGCCGGCAAAAGTCAGGACAAGACTGCAGCCTTTCAGTGCAGGAAGAACATTGAGATTGGCGGCAGCGGAAGCATTTATTTCATCGGAAATGTCTATCATGGGGTCAAAGGCGATGATGTCAAACTGAAGGGCAGCGGAAACCTCTATTTTCAGGGAACTGGCGAAGGCTCTGGAATCAACTGCGAGAATCTGCTTGTGGAAAAAGAAAAGTCTTTTAAGGCATATTTCTTGAATTCAAAGAACGGCATAAAGGCTGATTTTACGATTGATGTGGCTTCGGGAAATTTCTTCTTCAATGGGAACAAGACGGCCCTGAAAACTGACAGCAGGAAAGACGATCCGAAATCACCCCATTCAATTACTCTTTCAGGCGGCACGATAAGCTTAAGCGGCAACGAGACATTCTATAAAACAGAAGAGAATGCTTATAAAGCCAAAGGCGTCAGGATAATACAAGAATAAGAAAATAAAGGAAAAGTTAAGAATCGAATAAGAATATAATTAGAAACCGGATTTAAAACTGACAGATTTAAAAAAGTAGTTATACTGAAAATCGAAATCAAGGAATGTCCGGCTAAATTTTGTTATAGCCTGCAATCCAAACAGAGAGGTAACTACTATGAATACAAGAAAAAAGATTTTAGCGCTCATGATTGCAGCTT
>CAMOEE010000054.1 GCA_946611835.1 uncultured Treponema sp.
CACCCAGATTTGTAAAGACGCTGTAAAAGCAATGCACAACTTCCACATCGATCACATGGGCATCAATGCAAAGAACGAAAAAGAAGCTCTCGAAATCGCTAAACAGTTCGAACTCTTCGGATTTGCTTCAAAAATCGGCAACTCTTCAATCTTCGCTTCTGAGCAGGTTGAAATCATGAAAGAGAATGGTCGTGGAACACACGGTCACATTTCTATGGTCTGCAACAATGTTGAGCGCGCTCTCGCTTTCCTCGAGCCATACGGATTCAAACCGGTCATGGAAACAGCAAAATGGATGGGCAAAGAGAACGCTTCTCCACTCAAGGTTGTTTACCTCGACAAAGAAGTCGGCGGATTTGCTATCCACTTGAAGAGAGCATAAGTCAATTCATAATGACTGATGCTTGATTATGGGCACGAAAGAACGGCTTTTTTGAATAGAAGTTGATTTTTTCGTGCCCGTATTTTTTTCTTACCTAAATGTCTTTGCTTAAAAACTTCATCTTATTCACAGCGTTATTTCTGTCAGTCTCCCCGATTTTTGCTCTTTCATCTGCAGATTCCGCCCCTCAGGAGAGTCTTCCCCAGCTTTCGGAGGAAAAGGAGAAAGAGAATATTAAGAGAAGTGGTATTTCTGCGGATTTCAGTGTTTTGGGAGACGCATTGATGCACAACGGCTGGGGGCTTGGACTTTCTGGCGAATATCTTTTTACAAGGTATTTTTCGATAAACGGAACTTTCAGCCATTCAGTGCTTTTTTCTGATTTCGACTCCACTGTATACACGACCGAATCCCTGTCACTTAATTTTTACTGCTATCCTTTTGGTCTTGGCCTGGACAAGTATCTTTACATAGGCGGAGGAAATTCAACTGATTTCATTCAGTTTAACGGGACGAATCTCCCGGAAGAAGAAAGCCGGAAAACTGCTATTTTTATGCAGGCCCGCACAGGATGGAGGCAGCCGCTGGGGCAATACTTTGGACTTGAAGCCTATGCGGGATACAAATGGAGGCTTTATTCTGCCGATGTCCCGGAGGAATGCGAGCATTTGATAGAGCCTGGTTTTTTCTTTGGATTTGGCGTGCACCTGAAGTTCGGAAATATTTTTAAATCAATAAGAAAGCTTTTTCGGGGCTATGAAAACAGCGGCTTCTGAGCCCCGTAAATAATTTTTATTTCTCTGACAGGTCAATCAGCGTTGTGACCGGGACCGGGGCCAGGGCTTCGTGATAGTTAAGCTCCGGGATTCCGATAACACCGAAGAAACCTGCAACGCTGCCGCCGCCCTGCTCAATCAGGTTTTTTGACGCGTTCAGGGTGCCGCCGGTGGCGATTAAATCATCAATTATGAGATAAGACTTGCCTTTTTCGATGTCGGCCTTGTGGGCTTCGATAGTGGCTTCACCATATTCGAGGGCGTAGCTTGCTCTGTAGACCTGGCCCGGGAGCTTGCCCTTTTTGCGGAGCAAGACCAGAGGAATGCCCATACGCTCTGCCAGCGGGGCTGCGAACAGGAAGCCCCGTGACTCTACTGCGGCGATAGCGTCAATTTTTTGGCTTGAGTATATTTCTACCATGCGGTCAATCGTGTGCTTGAATGCGGGCGGATTTGTGAAAATGCTCGTAATGTCAAAAAAAAGGATGCCAGGTTTTGGAAAGTCCGGCACCCGTCGGATTGCTTTGTCAAGAATTTCATCAAAGTTTTTAGTAGCCATAACGGTTCATTCTATCACTTTGAAGCATTGAAGTCTATCTTAGCAGAAAAAAAATAATCTTAAAAAAGAAGTGTGAAAAAAGGGAACTCATGCTATAATTGATTCATGCGAAACAAAATTTCGGCAATCTTATTTCTTCTGTTTGCCAGTTCTTTTATTCCTCTTTTTGCTTCCTCAAAAACTCGCCTTGTCCGCATTCCTTTTTACGAGAATGATGCACTTTATAAGACCCATGGTAATGACGGCACGGCTTCATACATTTCCGAGTTCCTTGAAAATGTGAACCGTTACCTTGACTATGATTTTGAATATGTTCCCGTCAGCCGGGACCAGGTCCTTGATGCACTTAAGGACGGCCGGATCGACATGATACCTTTTTTGGGGCGTGATGCAGCTGTCGGACACAATTTTCTTCTTTCTGACACACCGACTGCCATAGGTTCCTTGGTTTTCGCCTCAAACAGGATAGTCGATTTTGATAATCCCCGTATCGGCATCCTGAAATTTGCACCGGAAAACCTCAGGGAAAACATCATGCTTTACGCTGAGGATCAGGAAATCAATGCGAGTTATTTCTTTTATGAAAGCACGGAAGAACTTCTTAGTGATTTGTACGCCAATAAGATTGATGTTTTTGCCACGATTGATTTTACGATTCCAGATGATTTTTTTGTGCTTGCCATAATCGACAATCAGTTTTTCAGTCTTGCGGTCAATTCAAATAATCAGGATCTTTTTAATGATTTCAATTCATCCCTCTCTACGCTTTTTTTGCTGAACCCAAACCTGATTTCAACCCTGCGTTCCCGCTATATTCCTTCTGCCCGATACTCGATAAACAAACTCAGCCCTAAAGAGCAGAAATATGTACGGATGAACAAAAATCTTCGTGTCGCTTCCGTAATCAATGACCCACCTTACTCATCTCTTGTAAACGAGGAATTCCGGGGAATCATAATCGACCAGATTGAGGCAATCACAAATGAAAGCGGTCTTAAGGTCTCATATATTCCGGCAAAATCCTATATTGACGCTATTAACCTTGTGAAGTGGGGTGAGGCTGATGTGGTTTATGAAGTCAACGAGCTTCTTATTAAGGAAGATTTGGCCTCAATCAAGCCTACCAGCCCGCTTCTCTCGCAAAAGTATGTCGTCGTTTGCAACGATGAAGAGCAGCTCCAGGGTGACAGTGTTTTTGTATGCCTGAAGGGGCGGCAGTATTCAAAAACTTATTTGGATAAGAATTTTCATGTCATAGAATCTTGTGATTTGGATACGCTCGAAGAATGTTTTGAGGCAATAGAAGAGAACAAAAACTATTTCACACTCATGCCTCTGCAGGAGGCCGACTATTATTTTAAAAATCATCTTTTCACAAATATAAAGATTCTCAATGAGGGCTATTCGGTCTCGGTTTCGCTGGGGCTTTCCCGCCGTCTTGCCCCGGAGCTTGCGGCTGTCCTCGATAAATCGATTTACACGCTCACCACATCCATGTTCGAGGATTTCATGCAGAGAAACATGGAGCTTAACCAGACTTTAGGGGCATTCATAAAAAAACATCTGGCCCTCTTCTGTATAATTGTCGCCGTCTTCCTTCTTGTCCTTGCGACGGCAATCTTTTTGATAATCATAATCCTTACCAAACGGAGAAAGGACAGGCAGATTCAGTATGCGATGAACCTTGCCAACCGGGATTCTATGACAGGTCTTTTCAATCATATTGCATTCGAAAAGAAGGTCGCAGGAATCCTGAGCCATCAGCAGGACAATGAAATCGGCGTATTCGTGATGATTGACATCGACAACTTCAAAAAGGTAAACGATACTCTGGGGCACGCAAAAGGCGATTATGTAATTGTCAGCGTGGCGAACATCCTGCTTGCGACATTCAGGGGCGGAGACCTCAAAGGAAGGATGGGCGGAGATGAATTCGCTGTCTTTATGCGCAATGTCTCGGACATCGAGGCCGTCAAGCACAAGATGCGCGTCTTCCAGATTGCGATAAAGGATTATTTTGAGAAAAGCGGGCTTGAAATCAATGTGACCTGCTCAATCGGAATCAGCTGGTGCCGGGGAAAGCAGGGAGAAAACGCATTCAAGAAGATTTACAAGGCAGCCGACGAGGGGCTGTACAAGGTCAAAAAATCCGGCAAGAATGCGTTCTCGATTGTGGAAATGGAGCCTACTTCCTGACGGTACGAATCGAGCCCATCTTTAGGCGCTGCTCCCTTGTGTGGCTGAGCATTTCGTTCAGTGATGGGGAATTTTCTTCTTGAATCAGTTTTTTGATTTTTTCGAGCTGTTTCTCAAAGTTTTCGATATGATTCACGAGCTTTTCCTTGTTCGAGATGAAAAGTTCCGTCCACAGGGGGGCGTTAATAAGCGCGATTCTTGTTAAGTCCTCAAAAGAACCTCCGCCAAATGCCGTGATTTCCGGGTCTTCGGCGCTTTCGACCAATGCGCTGGCGATTACATGACAGAGCTGGCTTGTGAAGCCGATTTTGTAGTCATGGATGTCGCAGGTGGTTTCGGTGATTCGTGTGAAGCCCATCTCAGCCACGAGCGTCCGCATAAAGTCAAGGTTTTCAGGTTTGTTGAAGTCCTGCGGGCAGAGAATGTAATTGTGGTTCACGAAGAACTTTGCGTCTGAATTTGAGTAGCCTTCTTTTTCACCGCCAGCCATAGGATGACCGATGATGAAGTCAACATCCGGCCTGAGAATATCCGGCAGGGCTTTTTCAAAGATTCCTTTTACCCCGGAAATGTCGGTGACGATTGCGCCGCTTTTGAAGTGGTCGCGGTGCTCCTTCATGAAGTCCAGGGTTGCGTGCGGGTAGAGGCAGATGAATACAACATCGCAGTCGGGAAGCATTTTTTCAACATTGTCGCTTGTGTAGACAATATTTGAGACCCCTTCAGCAATGGACTGAGAGAGGCATGCCGTGCTCCGGTTGCAGACAAGAATCTTCCCGGTGCTGTCTGCCTGGCTTAAAATGTTCTGGCGGATAGATTTTGCGATTGATCCGCCCATGATTCCCAATCCTACGATTCCGTAATTCGCATTTTTTAAATCCATAAAGTTATACCCTTCTTCCTTCTACTGCCGCATATTTTGCGAGTACTTTCATTAAATCATCAAATTGACTTGGTGTCAAAGACTGCTCGCCGTCACACAGGGCTTTTTCAGGATTATTGTGAACTTCGATGATAAGTCCGTCCGCTCCTACTGCCACGGCAGCCTTTGCCAGAGTCGGGACCATCCATCGGATGCCGCAGGCGTGGCTTGGGTCGATGATTACAGGAAGGTGGGTCTCTTTTTTGAGGTAGGGGACTATGCTCAGGTCAAGGCAGTTCCTGGTGTAGTTGTCGAATGTGCGGATTCCCCGTTCGCAGAGAATTACATTTTCGTTTCCGCTGGCCATGATGTATTCTGCGCTCATAAGGAATTCCTTGACTGTTGCGGAAAGCCCTCGTTTGAGAAGAATCGGATTCTTGAGTTTGCCGACCTCTTTCAAAAGGTCGAAGTTCTGCATGTTTCGTGCCCCAATCTGAATGATATCGACATCCTCGAAAAGAGGAATTTCCTTGATAGCCATAAGCTCCGTGACGATTGGAAGCCCGGTCTCTTTTCTGGCGATTTTAAGCAGCTCAAGACCTTCCGCTCCAAGTCCCTGGAAAGAATAGGGGGAAGTGCGGGGCTTGAATGCACCACCACGCAAAAATCTTGCTCCGCTTGCCTTTACGGATTTTGCGACCTCGATAATCTGCTCCTCAGTTTCGACAGAGCAGGGGCCGGCCATAATGGCACAGGTTTTTCCGTCACCGATTGCCCCTCCCAGTTTTGGGTCAGCCTTTGAGACAACATTGACGACCGTGTCGGCCGGATGGAAAGAACGGCTTGCCTGTTTGTAGGGGGCCTTTACCCGCTGTGCGCTCTCGACGATTTCATTTGCGAGAAGTTCCTCTGGGGTGATTCGGCTCGTGTCACCGATGAGCCCGAGAATCGTTACATCAGTACCCTTTGACTCATGAATGTCAAGGCCTTTGTTTTTGAGGCCTGCCTTCAATTCGTTCACTTTTTCCTGTGGAACACCATTTTTCAATACGATAATCATTTTTTTACTCCTTTTGATTAATTAAATACGATTTCGGGCATAAAAAAAGGACTTCCTTTTATGGAAGTCCTTTAGAAATGCAAAATAAATTCGCAACTTTACGCATTACATAGAGCGTGGAACTTCCATACGAACACGAGAAAAATAATAATAACCATAATAAGAGTAAGCCTGCATGGTTACAAAAGAGAAATTCTCGCTCGCATAAGAAGTGTTGCGATTCATAGTAATAATTTAATATATCCTTAAAAAAATGTCAAGCAATCAGAGATTTTTTTTATCTTAGACCGAATGCCTCTAGATTCGCTAATCCATGTTTAAATTGAGCGGCGGCTGTCGTTCTTGCCGCCGTAGCAATTTAAGCGGGCTATCTTCGACCAAATGCCTCTAGGTTCGCTAATCCACGTTTAAATTGCGGTATTCTTGCACATGCTGTTGTGTCCCAGTCACTTCGGTCTCCCCGTTTGAGAAAGTGATATGCCACTCCTGCAATCATGGCCCCGTTATCGCCGCAGAGCTTTAAAGGCGGGAATATGCACTTGATGTCCGTTCGCTCGGCAAGCAATGCACGAAGGCGGGAATTTGCCGCAACTCCGCCACCAGCGACAACGGTTTTAAGGCCTGTGTCCTCGATTGCGCGGAAAAGACGGCTCGTGAGGGTTTTACAGGCAGTTTCCTGAAAGGCCGCGCAGATGTTTTCGTTTGTTTTTTCGTAACCCGGTTTTAGGAACATGTCTGCCTGATGAATTACTGCCGTTTTGAGACCGGAGAAGGAGACATCGTAGCGGTTTGAGTCCCTTTTATCGAGTTTTGCAACCGGGAATGCGAAAGATTTGGGGTCTCCGCTCTGGGCAAGTTTGTCGATGACCACTCCGCCAGGATATCCAAGCCCGTAGAATTTGCTGACTTTGTCAAAGGCCTCGCCGACGCTGTCATCGATTGTGGTTCCCAGAACTTCAAGATCATCGAATCCATTTACTTTTGCGATTATTGAGTGACCGCCAGAAACGAGAAGCCCCAGGTAAGGATATTCTATGTCGTTGGCAAGATGAGCCGCATACATGTGGCCCAGCATGTGATTGATTGCGATGAAAGGCTTGTTTGTCGCCCATGCGAGGGTTTTCCCAAAAGTGAGGCCCACAAGAAGACTTCCCATGAGGCCGGGACGGTTTGTTGCAGCTATAGCATCAATTTCATCGAGGCTCATGTTGGCTTCGGTCAAAGCCTGTCTTACTACAGGCAAAATCCATTCGGCGTGCTTGCGGCTTGCAATCTCCGGCACGACTCCCTTGTAAACCTGATGAAAAGGAATCTGTGTCGCCACTACATTCGAGATGATTTTCTTTCCGTCTTCAACAATCGCACATGCTGTCTCGTCACAGCTGGATTCAATTCCAAGAACTTTCATATTTTCCTCTATCTTAACATGCTTGGTGTCGCAAATCTGTATCCTGCAGCCCTCATTTCCGGGTACATCTCGCTGAGCAAGTCTGGCAGAATCTTCACGCTTTTATCGACATGACCGATTACCAGAGCCTTTCCGTGCCTGTTGGCATAGGCCAGAGTTTCCATGATTCTTTCAAGCATTTTTGCCCTGTCTATGTCGTTGTCGAGATAGGGCCCTGCTTTTTCAAAAATCTTCATGTCACGCTCTAGGGCTGCCTGAGGAGCCTTTGTGTCTGCCGTCGTTCGTGAGTCAAAAAAGTATATTCCTTTTTCGGCACAAACTTCAAGAACCGCACCGATTTTTATTTCGTTTGATGTGATGAGGGAGCCCTCATGATTGTTCATTCCCCTTACCCCGGGTCCGAGTTCCAGAAGATTCTCTTTGACAATGGAAGCTATCTGGTAAGAATTCATGTCAGCAGTGATTTTCCCCGGTCCCGGGTCGAGGCTGAGGTTCATGGACTGCATAGGCTGGTGCAAAATCAATTCTTTTCCAGAAGCTCTTATAGCCTCGGCACATGCCCTTGTCTGAGGAAGCTTTGGCAAAACTGCAATCGTAATCGGGAAGGGCAGTGAGGTGTATTTTTTTGTGTTCTCCACGCTCCGACCCGCATCATCGATTACGATTACGATTGTCGCTCCGTTTTCTGCCTGAGGAATGTTGAATCTGTTTCTGGGCACATGCTGCTGAATCGTCTCCTGCTCTTTAGGTGGCCTGACTGAAGCAAGCTGGGAGTTCTTGTTTTGTGGCGCAGCGTTTCTTACGACTGGAGCCTGATTTGCAGGAATTGTTTTGACCACATTAGTCTCTTTGACTTCTTGTGGGGTGACTTTCGCTTTAGGTACAGATGAAGTTTTTTGTGTGACCGATTCTGTTTTGGGAGCCTTTACTGGTTGAGTTTTCTCAGGCTGAGCTTTTAGGGGCTGAGTCTTCACCGACTGAGCCTTCACCGTTTCAGAAGAAGACTTTTCGGGTGCAGACGTTTTTGGGACAGGCGTTTTTGGCTCAGCTGTTTTTGCCACAAGAGCTGTTTTCTGAGGCTTTCGCTCTTCCTGAGGATTCAAGGCTATGCTTAAGCCAATCGCAATCACGCAGATTCCGCAGATAAGTCCGCAGAGCATGGCGACCCTGCTCTTTGCCAGCACTACTTTTGGCTTTTTTGCCCTGCGTGTAGCCGTGCGTTTTTTTGCAGGAGAAGATTTTCTTGTCGTGGTGGATTTCTGTGTCCGTTTAGGAGAGCTGTCTGGCATAGAATGGCACTATTTTAGCGTTTTTTTCCCTTCTATGCAAACTTGGGTATCCGTGCGGTCACTTTCGGGCAGTTTTATGCCGTGTACAGCTCCGTGTTTTTTTCGGATACCGCTTCCTTGATTTTCTTCAGGGCTTTGATTTCTGTCTGGCGGATTGTCTCGGCCGAAACACCCAGAGAAGAGCCTATTTCACGCAATGTCGGCGCATGAACTTTTCCGTCAAAGTTGTAGCGGCTTGAAATTACATATTGTTCCTTGTCAGAAAGGTTTGCAATCAGCTGCTTGATGTTGCTTTTGGCTATTTCAAGGAAGAAAATTCTCTCCGGGTTGTAAGTGAAGTCCGGAATCAGCTCTCCTATTGTAGCTGAGCCGTCTTCAGTACACTCGCAGTCCAGGCTTGTGTAAGAAAAAAGACAGCTGAGAGCATCTTTAAGCTCAGCCGTGCTAATACCGAGATATTTTGCCAGCTCTTCATTTGATGATTTTTTGTTATCGATGCTTTTGTATTCGTTTTTGACATTCGAAAGCCGCCGGAGCACTTCTTCTTTTCGCTGGGGAATACTGATTATTGCGGTCTTGTTATGTAAAAAACGCAGCATGTATTGCAAAATCCATGGGTAAGCGTAGGTTGAGAATCTTGTGTTGTATTTTGGTGAGAATTTTTCTGCGGCAGCCATGAGACCTATGTTTCCTTCCTGAATCAGGTCCATTTCAGAGACCTTGTAAGTCTTTTTGAATTTGCCGGCAATGCTGACGACCAGACGAAGGTTTGAGTTTATGAGCTCCTTCAGTGCCTTTTTATCTCCCCGGGAGATTTTCCCGGCAATCTCGCGCTCTTTTTCACCGTCAAGAAGTGGATATTTTTGAATCTGGCTCAAATACATTTCATACATTTTCATAATAAAAACTCCCAGAAAAGAATCCGTGTGAAAAATTATAAGCAAGAAGTGTGCCAAGTCTGAAAACGGAGAACTGAAAGTGGAAAACTGAAAGATAAAATTTTGTAATATAAGAAATTAGATTTTTGTGATACGAAAAATTCTAGGAAAAATAAAATTCAAAATAGCGTACAAATTTTAATACAAAGTGCAAATTCTGTATAAATTTGTGCACACTTGCGATGAAAAAATTAGAAGTGTATGAAATTTTATACGGAGCAGATTAATTGGCCCCGGCTGTTCTGCCCTTACGCCTTCGCAGCATAGCTGCTCGGAGACTCGCTCAAAATCTGTCTCACAGATTTTGCCCCTTTCGGGTCGCTCCCTACGCTCACGCTCATTGCCACCTGCAGACGTTCGGCAAGTTTGATGCTCTATAGCCAGGCCGCATTTTCTTCCTGATAAATAATTTAACGCACCATTTAACAATTTCAAGTTTTTTGCTAAAATTATCGAAAAATTTGCAAAATTGAGGAAAGAATATGTTTGTAACTTGTTTGGATATGGAAGGAGTTCTGGTTCCGGAGATTTGGATTGCCTTTGCCGAGGAGTCTGGAATTCCGGAGCTTAAGCGAACCACACGAGACGAGCCTGATTATGACAAGCTCATGCAGTGGCGAATCGGAATCTTGAAGGAGCATGGACTTACGCTCAAAGACATTCAGAATACAATCGCCAGGATTGATCCGCTTCCGGGCGCAAAGGAATTTCTTGATAAGCTCCGGGAAAAGTGCCAGACAATCATTTTGAGCGACACTTTTGAGGAATTTGCGGCTCCTCTTATGAAGAAAATGGGGCTTCCGACAATCTTCTGTAACTCTCTTGAAGTTGACGAAAAGGGCTTTATCGTAAGCCACAAAATGCGCTGCGCTCAGTCCAAGCTCACGACCGTAAAAGCCCTTCAGTCAATCGGCTTTGAGACAATCGCCGCCGGAGACAGCTACAACGACCTGGCCATGATTCAGGCAAGCAAGGCCGGCTTCCTCTTCCGCACCACCGACAAAATCAAGGCTGACTTCCCGAACCTCCCTGCATTCACGGAGTTCGACGAGCTTTACGAAGCCATCTGTAAGGTGCTGGGAAAATAACCACGGATTACACAGTTGAACACAGATTTTTTGAACTGCGTCCGATTGTGCGATTAATTCTTTTCTGATAATTTCTGAATTTCTTCTTCGGTGAGTTCACGGTAACCACCGGGGGAGAGTGAAGGATCAAGTTCAAGATTTCCCATCTTTACTCGCTTAAGATAAACGACCTCGTTTCCAAGCTGGGCGAACATACGCTTTACCTGATGGAATTTGCCCTCGTAAATCGTAAGAAGGCAGTCGATATGACGCTTCCCCTGCGGTAGGGCATGGAAGCCCGAAGTAGCCGCAAGGCTATGAGCGTTAGCGAAGGTTGGAACGCCCGACGGCGTAGCCGTACCGCCCTCATTCCTAATTCCTAACTCCTCACTTCTAACTATAAACTCTATCTCGCTTGGCTGGGCATCAAATCCCTCTTCATTGCCTTCCCGATCAATCCAGAAGCCTTTCGAGAACTTTTCGCTGTATTTCTGCTTTTCTTCTTCGGTAAGGCTGTCACGAAGGCCGACAGCGTAAGTTTTTGGTGCGTGAGTTTTGGGAGAGAGAAGGCGGTGGGTGAGCTTTCCGTCGGTGGTGAGAATGAGAAGCCCCTCAGTGTCGATGTCGAGCCGGCCCATGCAGTGAAGGTCTCCGCCAAGAAATTTGTGCCGCATGGATTCGTCCAGCAGGTCAAAGACAGTCTGATGTTCGCCGTCCTTGTTCGCGCAGACCACATTCTGGCACTTGTTCATCATAATGTAGACATCGTGCTGCAGCTTGATTTCCTCGTCGTCAACGCAGACAAGATCTTTTTCAATGTTGAGCTGAAAACCTGAGTCGTAGACGAATTTGCCGTTGACGGTGACTCGCTCATCCCGGAGCAGTTTTTTTACATCCTTGCGAGAGCCGAAACCGTGATGTGATAAGATTTTGTCGATTCTGTCCATATTACAAGAAATATCTTATCTTTTCTCAATGGGAACATATTCCCTTTCTGCGGAAATATTCTTGTATGCCGGACGGTAAATCTTTCCGCCTGCTACGATTTCCTCGATTCGGTGGGCGCTCCAGCCTGCGATTCGTGAGATTGCGAAAATCGGAGTGAATAGCTCGCGGGGAATATTGAGCATTGAATAAATGAAGCCTGAGTAGAGGTCAACATTGGCGCAGATTTTCTTTCCGTCGCCGTGTTTTTCGTAGAGAATGTCCGGGCTGAACTTTTCGACCATTTTGTAGAGGTTATATTCTTCGTCGAGGCCTTTTTCGTGGGCGAGTTTTGCGGCCCTGTCACGGAGAATTGTCGCACGGGGGTCATTGACTGTATAGATTGCGTGTCCCATTCCGTAGATGAGTCCTGTGTGGTTGAAGGCTTCCTTGTTGACGATTTTCTGCAGGTATGATTTTACCTCGTTTTCGTTCGACCAGTCTTTTACATTCTCCTTGATGTTGTCCATCATTTCTGCGACCTGAATGTTCGCTCCACCGTGACGACGGCCTTTGAGTGAGCCGACTGCCGCCCCGATTGCCGAATATGTGTCGGTGTCAGCGGAAGAAACTACATGTACTGTGAGGGAAGAGTTGTTACCGCCGCCATGCTCTGCATGAAGAATGAGAGCAAGGTCAAGGAGCTTTGCTTCCTCATCGGTGAAAGCCTTGTTGTTTCGGATGAGGCGAAGGAAATTCTCTGCCGTTGAAAGTTCCGGAAGCGGGTTGTGGATGTACATTGATTTTCCGTCGTAGTAACGGCGTTTTGCCTGATAAGCGTAGGCCGTGAGGGTAGAGAAGCGTGATATAAGCTCGATACACTGGCGCAAAACATTTGAGAGGGAGCGGTCTTCCGGGTTTGAGTCGTAAGAATATGAGGCGAGGACTCCTCGGGCAAGCTTGTTCATGATATCGGCGGAAGGTGCCTTCATAATCATGTCCTCGGTGAAGTTTTCCGGCAAAGTTCGCAGGTGGCCCAGGTAATTTTTGAAAGTGTCAAGCTCGGCCTGGGTCGGAAGCTCGCCAAATAATAGAAGATAAACGCACTGCTCATAGCCGAACTGGTTGTGAGCCTCGGCATCGTTAATCAAAGACTCCACATTGTAGCCGCGGTAGACGAGGCGGCCGGGAATTGCAATTTTCTTTCCGTCCTGAACTTCGTAGCCGACTACATCACCGATGCTGGTAAGTCCGACAAGAACGCCGGTGCCGTTTGCGTTTCGTAAGCCCCGTTTGACATCGTATTTGTCGTAAAGGCTTTTGTCGATTGGGTCATTTCGTTCCGCAAGTACGGACAATCTGCCGATAAACAAACTTTCTGATTCTGTCATTCAAGGCTCCCTTTGCATATTTATGCAATTTTTATGAAAATATGTCTATAATTATACAAATTTGTGCATATCGTTGCAAGAAAAAAAATAATAATCAGAGGGGAGAAGTCTCTCCCCTGCGTCACACTCTGGAAGCTCCGCTTCCGCCGTTGC